>NZ_BBWM01000038.1:0-60326 GCF_001463805.1 Aureimonas sp. D3
GCCCCCCGAGCTGGATCGGCAGGGCTGCCCCGAGCGCGGCGAGGCGGTCGCGATGCTCCGCGAGCGGGCGCGCCCAGGTGGCGAGCTTGTCGGCGGCGGTGAAGGGGAGCGCGGCCTGCATGCGCGTCTGCGCCATCAGCGGGGTCGCACCTTGCGTATCCGCGAGGGTTTGGAGCGCCGCGAGGATGGTATCCAGCCGGCCGCCGAGGAGGCCGAGCAGCGTCTTCATGCGCAGCATCAGGCCCGTGTCGACGGCGTCCTGGCTGGTCGCGCCGCGATGAACGAAAGCGCCATAGGGCTCGCCCATGGCCGCCCGCAGCGCCTTCACCAGAACGGGAATGGGCACGCCGTCCCGCACCATGCCTTGGCCGATCGCGGCGAGATCGGGCGCGAAAGACTTGATCGCGTCTTCGATCGTCTCGGCGGCGGCCTCCGACAGGGCGCCGATGTCAGACTCCGCCCGAGCCAGCGCCGCCTCGAAGCGCAGGATAGCAGCCACTTCCGCCTCCGCGCCGAAGAGCGCCGAAATCTCCGCGTCCTCGATCAGCGAGGCGGCCAGCGAGGCGCGGGCGGGCATCACACCCGCTCCAGCGCGATCGCGATGCCCTGGCCGACGCCGATGCACATCGTGGCCAGCGCGCGACGCTTCCCCGTCAGCTGAAGTTCCAGCGCCGCGGTGCCGGTGATGCGCGCGCCCGACATGCCCAGCGGATGGCCGAGCGCGATGGCGCCGCCGTTCGGGTTCACGCGCGCGTCGTCATCGGCAATGCCCAGATCGCGCAAGGTGGCGAGGCCTTGGGATGCGAAAGCTTCGTTGAGTTCGATCACGTCGAAATCGCCTGCCGTGAGCCCCAGCCGCGCCATGAGCTTTTTCGAGGCCGGCGCGGGGCCGAAGCCCATGATGCGCGGGGCCACGCCCGCCGCCGCGCCGCCGAGGATGCGCGCGATGGGCGTGAGGCCATGGCGCTTGGCGGCCTCTTCCGAGGCGACGATCAGCGCGGCCGCGCCATCGTTGACGCCGGACGCGTTGCCGGCCGTCACCGTGCCGCCCTTGCGGAAGGGCGTCGGGAGCTTCGCCAGCGTCTCGACCGTGGTGGCGCGCGGGTGCTCGTCGGCCTCCACGACTTTCGGATCGCCCTTGCGCTGCGGGATCGTCACCGGCACGATTTCCTTGGCGAGACGCCCATTGGCCTGCGCTTCCGCCGCCTTGTTCTGCGAGCGCACGGCGAAGGCGTCCTGATCCTCCCGGCTGATCTGGAAGTCTTCGGCGACGTTCTCGCCGGTCTCCGGCATGGAATCCACGCCGTATTGCGCTTTCATGAGCGGGTTGACGAAGCGCCAGCCGATGGTCGTGTCGTGAATTTCCGCGTGGCGCGAAAAGGCGGTTTCGGCCTTCGGCATGACAAAGGGCGCGCGGCTCATCGATTCCACGCCGCCTGCCACGATCAGCTCGGCCTCGCCGGACTTCACCGCGCGCGCGGCTTGGATCACCGCGTCCATGCCCGAGCCGCAGAGCCGGTTGATCGTGGTGCCCGGCACGCTCTCGGGCAGGCCCGCCAGCAAGAGGCTCATGCGTGCGACATTGCGATTGTCCTCGCCCGCCTGATTGGCGCAGCCGAAGATCACGTCGTCCACCGCGGCCCAATCGAGCGAGGCGTGCCGCTCCATCAGGGCTTTGAGCGGCACCGCGCCGAGATCGTCGGCCCGCACCGACGAGAGCGCCCCGCCGAAGCGGCCGATGGGCGTGCGCAGATAGGCGCAGAGAAAGGCGTCGCGCATGGTCAAAGCTCCGGCACGATGAGGTCGAGGACGGGGCCGCTCCGATGAAGCTCCGCGCCGGTCAGGGTCTGAAGCTCGCCCAGAGAGAGCGAAGGCAGCTTCTCGCGCAGAACGAAATGCCCGTTCTCGATGTCGATCACGGCAAGGCTCGTATAGATGCGCGTGACGCAACCGACGCCCGTCAGCGGCAGCGAGCAGCGCTTCACAAGCTTGGGCTTGCCGTCCTTGGTGACATGCTCGGTGATGACGGCGACGCGTTTCGCCCCATGCACCAGATCCATCGCCCCGCCCACCGCCGGCACGCCCTTCGGCCCGGTCGACCAATTGGCGAGATCGCCGGTTTCGGCGACTTCGTAGGCACCGAGGATCGCGACATCCAGATGCCCGCCGCGCACCATGGCGAAACTATCCGCATGGTGGAAGAAGGCCGTGCCGGGCTTGAGCGTGACGGCCTTCTTGCCGGCATTGATCAGGTCCCAGTCTTCCTCGCCCGCTTTCGGGGTTTCGCCGAAGCCCAGAATGCCGTTCTCGGTGTGGAAGATCGCCTCGCGGCCCGGCGGCTGGAACTTCGCCACCATCTCGGGAAAGCCGATGCCGAGATTGACATAGGCCCCGTCGGCAATGTCCTGCGCGGCGCGCCAGGCGATCTGGGTGGAGGTGAGTTTGGTGCTCATGCCGCCCTCGTAGGGTAGACTGCGTTCGCGCGGTTCAGCTCTTCTTCCTGCGCGGGGCTCGCGACCTCGACCAGCCCTTGCACGAAGATGCCGGGCGTCACCACGCTTTCGGGGTTGATCGCGCCGGGCTCGACGATCTCAGACACCTGAACGATCGTGACGCTCGCAGCCATGGCCATCAGCGGGTTGAAGTTGCGCGCCGCCTTGTTGAAGGTGAGGTTGCCCAGCCGGTCGCCCTTATGCGCCTTGATCAGCGCGACATCCGCCTTCAGCCAGCGCTCGCGCACGTAGGGGCGGCCGTCGAACTCCTCCACCGGCTTGCCCTTGGCCAGATCCGTCCCGTAGCTCGTCGGCGTGTAGAAGGCGGGAATGCCCGCGCCGCCGGCCCGGATGCGCTCGGCGAGCGTGCCCTGCGGCACCAGCTCCAGCTCGATCTCGCCGGCGAGATATTTCTCCGTGAAGACGCGCGGGTCGGCCGAGCGGGGGAAGGAGCAGATGAGCTTGGCGACCATGCCCTGCTCGATCAGTGCGGCCAGACCCACATGGCCGTTGCCGGCATTGTTGTTGACGATGGTGAGATTCTTCGGCGAACCCGTCGTCAGAAAGCGGTCGATCAGCGCGTGGATCAGCTCGATCGGCGCGCCCGAGCCGCCGAAGCCGCCGATCATGACGGTGGCCCCGTCCTCGATGCCGGAGACGGCCTCGGTGAGGCTGGAAAGGCTCTTGTCCATGAGATCACATATCCAGGAAGACGGTTTCGTTCTCGCCCTGAAGGCGGATGTCGAAGCGGAAGACGGGCAGCCCGTCCCTCTCCGTGCGCGGCGCGATCAGGGTCGCGCGCCGGGCTGGTTCGGGAATGCGGTTCAAGAGCGGATCGGCCGCGTTGGCCTCTACCTCGTCGCCGAAATAGAGCCGCGTGTGGAGGCCGAGATTGATGCCGCGCGCGACGATCCAGACCGTGACATGCGGGGCTTGAAGCCGGCCGTCGGGATAGGGCACGCGGCCGGGCCGGATCGTCTCGAAGCGGAATGTGCCGTCTTTCTCCGACAAGGGCTGGCGCGCCCAGCCGGCAAAGGCGGGGTCGGCCTTGCCACGTGTCTCGGCGGGCGAATTGTGGAAGCCCTCTGCGTCCGCCTGCCAGATCTCGATCAGCGCGTCGCGCACCGGCGAGCCCGCGCCGTCCGTCACCTGACCCTCCAGAATGACACGCTCGCCCTTCGTGTCCGGCCCGACGATGACGAGGCCGAGATCGTCTTTCCAGACGCCCGTGATCTCCACCCAGTTCGGGTTGGTGCCGATATGGACGTAAGGTCCGGCCGTCTGCGAGGGCGACTCTTTGAGGTAGTCGAGGCGCTGGGCCATCAGTTCCCCTCCATCCGGTTTTCGAACATGGTGGAGCGGCGGCCGCGCAGCACGATGTCGAACTTATAGGCCAGACTGTCCATCGGGATCGTGGCATTGCGGTCGAGCGCGGCGACGAGCTGTTCGATCGCGGCCCGGTCGGGGATCGTCTTGACGATCGGGCATTGCCAGATCATCGGATCGCCCTCGAAATACATCTGCGTGATCAGGCGCTGCGCGAAGGCGTGGCCGAACACCGAGAAATGGATATGGGCCGGCCGCCAGTCGTTGACGCCATTCGGCCAGGGATAAGCGCCGGGCTTCACCGTGCGGAAGGAATAGCGCCCCTCCGCGTCCGTGATCGCGCGCCCGCAGCCGCCGAAATTCGGGTCGATCGCCGCGAGATAGCTTTCCTTCTTGTGGCGGTAGCGCCCGCCGGCATTGGCCTGCCAGAACTCCACCAGCGCGCCGGGCACGGGGCGGGCGTTCTCGTCGAGCACGCGGCCATAGACCACGATGCGCTGGCCGATGGCCTCGCCGCCGTCGCGGCTGAAATTGCGGATCAGGTCGTTGTCGAGCGCGCCGATGAGATCGTGCCCGAAGACCGGCCCGGTTTCCTCCGAATGCGTCGTCGGCAGGGAGAGAGGCGCGTTGCGCGGGCTGCGCAGGATCGAGGTCTTGTAGCCCGGCGTCAGGGCCGGCGGATGCCAGTCCCGGTCGCGCTGAAAATAGGAACCGCTCATCGTGCCGCGCCCTCCCGCTCGGTCCATGTCATCTCGGTGAATGTCGTCTTGGCGATCTTGATCGCGTGATTGGCCGCCGGCACGCCGGCATAGACGGCGACATGCAGGAGCGCCTCGGCCACATCCTCCGAGCTCGCGCCCGTGTTGGCGGTGGCGCGCACATGCATGGCGACCTCATCATCCTGCCCCAACGCGGCCAGAAGCGCGATGGTGACGATGGACCGCTCGCGCCGCGTGAAATGGCTGCGCGCCCAGACCGAGCCCCAGGCCCCTTCCGTGATGAAGCGCTGGAAGGGGGCGTCGAAGGGCGTGATGGCGGCCGTCGCGCGGTTCACATGCGCCTCGCCCAAGACGGCGCGGCGCACGCTCATGCCCGCCTCGAAGCGGCTCGTCTGCCCGTCCTCGCTCGGCATGACATGGGCGGCGATGAGCGCCGCAAGGTCCTCGGGCCGCTCCAGACAGGGCAGATGTCCAGCACCCGCGATCACCTCGAAACGCGCGCCGGGAATGCGCTCGGCCGTGGCGCGCACGAGGTCGGGCGTCGTGGCGCGGTCACCGTCTCCCGCCAGAGCCAGCGTCGGCGCGCGGATGGTGGCGACGAGATCGGTGTAATCGGCCTCGCGCAGCGCCTCGCAGGCCCCGACATAACCCTCCGCCGGCGTCGCCTCGAACATGCGCCGCCACGCCGCGAAGCGGGCCGGCTGCGCGGCGGGAAAGCCCTCCGACACCCAGCCGCGCAGGACAGTTTCCGAAATGGACTTGAGCCCCTCGCCGCGCACCGCGCCGATGCGCGCGTTCCACGAGTCCACCGAGCCGATGCGCGCCGCCGTATCCAGAAGCACGAGCCGCTCGACACGCTCGGGGTTATGAATGGCGAGGTGCTGCGCGATCAGACCGCCGATCGAGAGGCCGACCAGCGAGACGCGGCTCCAGCCGAGCGCGTCCAGAAGCGCGGTCACGTCACCCGCCAGGAGCGGGATGGTGATGGGCTCGGCCCCGGTCTCGGACAGGCCGTGGCCCCGCTGGTCGAAGGTCAGGATTTGAAACCGTGAGGCGAGCCGCGCGACCGTCTCGCCCCAGATGCGGCGATCCGACCCCAGCGAGTTCAAGAACACCAGGCGCGGCGCGCCCGCGCGCCCCTCGACCTCGGCGTGGATCGCGATGCCATTGGCGGTGATGAAGGCCATCTGTGTCCTCCCCAGACATGACGTGAGAGCTAGGACGCTTGATCGCTTATGTAAAATAATCATTGCTGCCACAGCGATAACTCAGAGGTTATGCCATGTCCCTCTCCGCCGTTCGCCTGCGACATCTCCGAACCTTCGTCTCCGTCGCGCGGCAGGGCGGCGTGATGCGCGCGGCGTCCGAACTGGCCGTGACGCAGCCGGCCGTGTCCAAGACCATCAAGGAGCTGGAGGCGATCCTGGGCGTCGATCTTCTGTCGCGCTCGCGGGGCGAGGCGTTCCTTTCGCCCTATGGCGAATTGTTCCTGCGCCATGCGGAAGCCAGCCTCGCGGCGCTGCGGCGCGGCGTCGAAGAGGTGGAGGGCGCGGCCTCGCCCAGCGCCCTGCCCGTGCGCGTCGGCGCGCTGCCGACCGTGTCGGCGCGCCTCCTGCCCGAGGCGATCCGGCGCTACATGACGCACGGGCTCGGCGCGGTGCCGCGCATCGTCACCGGGCCGAACGACTATCTCGCCGGCCAGCTGCGCGAGGGCGGGCTCGACATCGTGATCGGGCGCATGGGCGAGCCCGACGCGATGACCGGCTTCGTCTTCGAGCATCTCTATTCCGAGCCGATCGTCTTCGTGGTGCGCGCCGGCCACCCGCTGGCGGACAAGCCGTTCGAGCCCGGCGATCTCGCGGCCTATGAATGCCTCCTGCCCCCGCCCGGATCGGTGATCCACCCGGTGCTCGACCGGCTCTTCACCGCCGCCAACCTGCCCGCGCCGCCGCGCGTGATCGAAACCGTGTCGCTCGCCTTCTCGCGCACCTATGTCCAGACCAGCGATGCGATCTGGGCGATTTCGGAAGGGGTCGTCCTGGACGACCTCACCGCCGGCACCCTCAAGCGCCTCGCCCTCGGAACGCGGGAAACGCAGGGGCCGGTCGGCATTACGCTGCGCGCCGGCATCGCCCCCTCGCCCTCCGCCGCGATCCTTCTGGAGGAGCTGCGCGCGGTGGCCGCGACGATCCGGGGCGAAAGCTGAACGGCATTTCATTCGTCGGCTCTTGACACGAACGTACCAGTTCGTACAAATTTTGCACCATGCCCGTGGGAGCGTGGCTTTTTTCGAGACATTTGGGAGGCGCGGATGGCTCTGCTGGTGCAGGAGCGGTCACACGCGAACACGCAGGACGTCGGGCCAGAGCGCGGGCGTTCGGTTCTCGCCGGCCTGATCGGCGCGGGCATTCAGCGCTCGCTCACCCCGGCGATGCACGAGCGCGAGGGCGATGCGCAAGGGTTGCGCGTCCTGTATCAGAAGATCGACCTGACGCCGCTTGGCCTCGGCGTCGAAGCGCTGCCCGAGCTTTTGACGGCCGCCGAGCGCATGGGCTTTGCCGGGCTCAACATCACCTATCCCGCCAAACAGGCCGTGATCGCGCATCTCGACGAATTGTCGGACGACGCGCGCGCGCTCGGCGCGGTGAACACGGTGGTGCTTCGCGAGGGCCGCCGCATCGGCCACAACACCGACTGGTGGGGCTTTGCCGAAGGCTTCCGGCGCGGCCTGCCCGGCGCGCAGATGACGCGCGTGGTGCAGCTGGGCGCGGGCGGCGCGGGCGCGGCGGTGGCCCATGCGTTGCTGACGCTGGGCACGGGCGAGCTGATCCTCTCCGATGTGGAGCCCAGCCGCGCGCAAGACCTCGCCGCTTCGCTCTGCGAGCGCTTCGGCGCGGGCCGCGCCCGCGCGGCCGGTGATCTTCAGGCCGATCTCGCCGCTGCCACCGGCCTCACCCATTGCACGCCCACCGGCATGGACAAGCTGCCCGGCCTGCCGCTGCCCGCCGAGTGGCTGCATTCCGGCCTTTGGGTCGCGGAAATCGTCTATTTCCCGCTCGAAACCGAGCTTCTGCGCAGGGCGCGCGCGCTCGGCTGCCAAACGCTCGACGGCGGCGGCATGGCGGTGTTCCAGGCCGTGGAAGCCTTCCGGCTCTTCACCGGCCTTGACCCCGACGCCGAGCGGATGCGCCGCCACTTCACCGAGATGACCAGCGCCAGCTGACATCACGCCCCGCGCCCCGTCAGGCTGGGAGAGCCACGGGCCGGGTCCGACACACCACCGAGAGGAGGAACAACCATGACATCTGAGGCAAGCTCGGTGCGATCAAGCTCGGCGCGATCGGCCACGGCCGGGGCGCATCCGCACGAGATGCAGGCCCCCCGCAAGGCGGCGCTCGCGAGCTGGATCGGCAGCGCCGTCGAATACTACGACTTCTTCATCTACGGCGCGGCCGCGTCCCTGATCTTTCCCAAGCTCTTTTTCTCATCGGAGAACCCGCAGGCGGCGCTGATGCTGTCCTTTGCGACCTTCGGCGTCGCCTATATCACGCGCCCGATCGGCGCGGTCGTGCTCGGCCATGTCGGCGACAAGTTCGGCCGCAAGAAGGTTCTGACCTTCACGCTGCTCCTCATGGGCTTCTCGACCTTCATCATCGGCTGCCTGCCGACCTATGCGCAGGCCGGCATCTGGGCTCCGGCCATGCTGGTCGTGGCGCGCCTGCTGCAGGGCATCTCGGCCGCCGGCGAGCAGGCGGGCGCCAATTCCATGACGCTGGAACACGCGCCGGCGCATCGGCGCGCCTTCTTCTCCAGCTTCACCCTGTCGGGCACGCAGGCCGGGCTGATCCTCGCCAATCTGGTGTTCCTGCCGATCACCGCCCTGCCGGAAGACCAGCTTCTCTCCTGGGGCTGGCGCGTCCCGTTCTTTCTGAGCGCCCTCGTCGTTGCGGTCGGCTTCTGGGTTCGCCGCACCCTGCCCGAAACCCCGGCCTTCGAGAGCGAGGAGAACAAGACGGAGCGCGCGCCCGTCGTCACACTGTTCCGCGAGCAATGGCGTGATGTCCTGCGCGTCGTCTTCGCCGCGCTCGTTTCGGTGGTCAGCACGATCGGCGCGAACTACGTTCTGGCCTATGCCGTGCGCGAGGCGAAGATTCCGCAGGCGACCACGCTGCTCGTCCTGATCTCGGCCAATCTCGTGGCGCTCGCCGCCATTCCGCTCTGGGCCATCCTGGCCGACCGGATCGGCCGCCGCCCCGTCTTCATCTTCGGCGCGCTCGGCTCGGCCGCCACCGTCTGGCCGATGTTCTGGGCGGTCTCCTCGGGCGACGTCACCTTGATGTTCGTCTTCGGCATCCTGCTTCTGGGCGTCGTCTATTCGGCGGCCAACGGCGTCTGGCCCTCGCTCTATGGCGAGATGTTCGACACGCGGGTGCGCCTGTCGGGCATGGCGATCGGCACGCAGATCGGCTTCGCACTCGGCGGCTTCGCGCCCACCATCGCCGCCGCCATCCAGGGCACGGGGCCGACCGGCTGGCATCCCGTGGCCATCTTCGTCACCATCACCTCGGTGATCGCGGCGATCTCGGCCTTCACGGCGCGCGAAACCTATCGCACCCCGCTGCATCTGCTCGGCCCCCGCGCCCGCTGACACGGCCCGATGACGACGCGCGTCCGCCGGGTATCGGCGGGCGGACGAGGCTGCGGCGGGCCGGCCGTCACGCGCGCTCGCCTCCCGAAGCTCCGGCCAGCCCTCGCCACTCTCTTCGCCCCATGACGCATTCATCGCCTTTCCATGGCGGGTCCGTGCTGTCTCCCGGCGCGAACCAGGGTCACAGTCGCGCATCGATCCGCCCTCCGCTGAAGGGCGGTGGATCGAGCGCCCGGCCTTATGACGCCGGAATGGGTTCACAGGGGCACGGCGCGTCTGCGCGGCCGCGTTCCGAATGGGAGAAAAAGCGATGGCAGTGATCTCGGGAAATGACGTCTTTTCTCATGTGATGATCGGCGCAACCGATGTCGCGACCTCGGCCGCGTTCTACGACGCCGCGCTGGGCGCGCTCGGCGTCAACAATCTCGGACCCTTCGGCAACGGCTGGGTGCTCTATGGGCGGGACAAGCCGGCCTTCATCGTCGCCAAGCCCGGCAATGGCAGTGCCCCCACCAGCAACGGCGTGACGATCGGCTTCGCGGCAAAGACCACCGCCGAGGTGGACGCCTTCCACAGCGCCGGGCTGGGTGCGGGCGGCACAGACGAAGGCGCGCCCGGTCCGCGCGGGCATCTTCCCGGCGCCTATGCCGCCTATCTGCGCGATCCCGCCGGCAACAAGATCTGCGCCTATACATTCACCGACGGCAACTGATCGGGCATTCCGCGGGGCCGTGCGGCAAGCACGTCCCCGCCGAAACACGCGCCTCCTGTCCCGAACCATCCGGGCTGGGCACGGCGCATCCGTTCCGGCATCGCCCAACGATCGTCCCTCCATCCCCTTGCGCCGCCCCCCGTTCGCTTGTTCATCGGGGGCGTTTGCGCGGGGCAGTCTGTGAGGACAGGCGAGACTTGTGGCTCGCATGGGGGTAGCGCCGATGCCGCGCGAAGCCCGAGCATCGCCAACGATGCCGACTGGGCGAAAGCGCAGGCGGACCGAAAAGCACTGGCGGACCGACCCGAAGGGTTCCGTCCCCGGTTCCGTGGGCTCCGGCGTCTTTCCCCATGTCAGCGGAAGGCAGACGGGTGGCTCCGTGCCCGGTCCCTCCGCCAGCCGAGGCGGGGCGAGGCGTCCCTCACGGTCTCCCTCCATCCATCATACCCCCCAATGGAACCCTTTGGGTCGGCGCGGCTTGCCGGGTCTGCGTGCCGTGATCGCGCGCCAGCCGGTGATGGACGCATGACGATCGAGACCCTTGTCGCCCAATATGGATTGCCCGCGATTTTCCTGGGGGCGGGCCTCGAAGGGGAGACGGTCGCGATCCTGGCGGGCGTGATCGCCCATAGCGGCACGCTCGGCTTCTGGCCGACCCTCGTCACCGTGGGCCTCGGCTCCTTCGTGGCCGACCAGATCTTCTTTCTGTGCGGACGCTTTTTCCGTCAGGCGCGCTTCGTGCGGCGCGTGAGCCAACGTCCCTTCTTCGCCAAGGCTCTCGCCGCCTTCGAGAAGCGGCCGGTCCTCTTCACCTTCGGCTTCCGCTTCATCTACGGCTTTCGCACCGTCAGCCCGATCGCCATCGGAACCACGCAGCTTTCGACCGCGCGCTTCGTGCTGATCAATGCGCTCGCCGCCGCGACCTGGGCGCTGGTCTTCGTCTCGGCCGGATACTGGTTCGGCAACGGCATCGAAGCGGCCTTCGGCCAGCTCCGCCTTCACCATCGCCTTCTCGCCTGTCTGGCCGGCGCGGTTCTGTTCGTCGCCGCGCTCGCCGTCTGGACGCGGCGGCGCTGGATGCCGAAGGGGCTGTAAGGGCCTCCCCTCAGGCGGGCTCGTGCGCCGCGCCGATGCGACGGTCGCGGAACGGGTCGTGCGGGACGGGTCGGTCATCACCGCCAGCGGCGTGACCTCGGGCATCGATTTCGGCCTCACCGTCGTCGCCGAACTTCTCGGCCGTGAGGAGGCCGAAACGATCCAGCTTTCGCTCGAATACGACCCCGCTCCCCCCTTCGATGCCGGCTCCCCCCACTCGGCCCCGGATGCCGCCATCGCAGCCGCCAAGGCTCGCATGGCGGGCTCGCGGCGCGAACGCGAGACGCTTCTGTCGTGATAGCACGGCAGGTCGGGAGGATGGTGGAAGGGCCGTCTCGGCGCCCGAGGCCGTGAACAAGTCAGCGCCCTGCGAACCTGCACATCGCGTCCCGAAGCCGACAGCGGCCTTTCCACCAGTGAAGCTGTCCGCAGACGGCCCGCTTCGATCGCCGCGGCGATCCGTGAGCGTCCATCTTGGCACACTCTATGTGCTGGCCCACCACGGGGAGATGCAGGCCGAGCGCCATCTCTCGAAAGAGGCCGTCCGGTTCCGACCCGACCTCGCCGAACGAAGAGGTTTGCAGCGTGATCGGAAGCGGACTTGAGCGAGTGCCCGGGCTGTTGTCGCGGAGCAGCCTGGGTTCCGATGGTCGGGGCAAGTTCAATTAGGCATGAGCCGAGCGGAGTGCGGAGACAACACCCGTATTCTTTCGATCCCTCGGCGCGAACCGGGTCTGATTGCGTCCACCTTCCTTCGCGGCATAGAGAGCCGCGTCCGCCTTTTGGTAAAGCGCGTCAGGCGATGCAATGCCAGCCGGTCCGACAGCGAGCCCCACGCTCACAGTGACCGCGCCCGCGCCAAGGCCGGCCGACGGAACCGCCAATGACGCGATGGCCTCGTGAAGCTTGGCCGCGATGCGGGAGGCGCCCTCGATATCGGTCTCCGCCAGGAGGATCGCGAACTCTTCGCCGCCAACGCGGGCAACAAGATCATCCGGCCGATGAACGCTGCCCTTCAGGCAGGCGGCGATCCCCTTGAGAACCTCATCGCCGACCGCGTGCCCATAGCGGTCATTGTATCGCTTGAAGTGATCGGCATCGACGACAAGGAGAGAGAACGACCGGCCGGTCCGCTTCGCACCCGCCCACAGGCCCTCAAAGGTCTCCTCGAACCGACGTCGGTTCGGAAGTCCCGTCAAATCGTCGGTGCGCGACAGTTCGGCCAGCTCCGCCTGCATGGCGGCTTGGCGTCTCAGGTCCCGGCCGTACAGCAGCGAGAGCAGCACGGTCAGCCCGCAAAGGATCAGCATGACACCGCCGATAACGAGCGCTTTCACTCCCCATGCAACCTCGATCTCATGGGTTGAGAGGGCGACGTTCAGAACCAGCGGCCATTCGCCGACCTGCGTGAAGTTATAGAGGCGTTCCACGCCATCGCGCACGGATGTGCCAACGAAGGACCCTCGGCGCTCGCGTACGAACCGGTCGAAGTTGTCCGTGCCGGCGATGCTCACGCCGATGTCTTCTTCCACGAAGGGATGGCGCATCAAACGTGTGCCATCGCGCAGATAAAGGTTGATCGCGCCGTCCTTGCCGAGGCCGATCTGGTCGAAGAGACAGCTGAAGTAGGACAATTTCAGGCTTGCGAGAACAATTCCGCCGAACGAACCATCCGGCTTGTCGATGCGGCGGCTCAATACGACGACGCGGTCTCCTGTCAGACGGGAGATCAGCGGCTTACTGATGACAAGTCCAAGCTTGGGGTTGGCCTTATGCGCTTGGAAATAGTCGCGGTCGGCGTTGTTGAGCTTGCGCGGCGGCACGGACGCGGCGTCGATGATGCTATCACCGTTCTCGTCCAAGACGATCATTGCGCCGAGGTCGGGAGCTGTCGAGGCTCGGTCGAACAGGATGAGCTGCCGGAGTTCGGGCGTGCTCTCGGCCACGCCGGGCGCTTTCAGGTTATCGACGACAGCCCGTAAGGACAGGTCGATGATCTCGACGTTACGAGCAATGTCCCGTTCGATGACCTGCATCAGGTTCTTCGAGGTCTGGTCCGCCATGGTCCAGGCATCGCGACGCAAGTCGAGCAGCATCATGCCTGACATGATCACCATGCCGATGGGGGCGAGGATGCCGAGCGCAATCCACGTACGGGCGGAGCGCAAACGTTGCGCGAGATGGTGCGGCAGGGCCATAGATTCGGCTCTCCCAAGCTCGATATTCGATGCGTGCAAGGTAAGGGCGGAAAACCTTACGTTGCCTCTCTATCGGATGAGCCCTCCATGTCGTTTCGGGATATCCCCAAGGCGGAGTAAAGACGCGGGCGAAAATTCGACGGGCGGTGAAGAACAGCAAGCGGGGTCAGTTTCGACGCATTCCCTCGAGGCGGCAAGGAAGCGGGGGCGGCTGAGACTCTGTCACCCGCTTATCCCTTTCTAACGCCTCGAACCGGACCGGCAGCCACCACCCATCTCGGCCATGGCCGGGGTCAAGCAGCCATGGGCAGGGCCGGCTTTGACGGGGTAGACTTCAAGGGCGCGATTTCCGGCTTTCCGGCCGCAAACGCCTCCGCCAGGGCCTGAAGTCCGTTTCCGTCACGGCCCGCTTCGATACCCGCCAGAATGACCCGCGCTTCGCCGTCGTTGAGACGGAAGATCGCCATGCGATCCTCCAGCCGCGCCGCCTGGTCCGATAGCTGTTCGGAGGTCGCTGCCATTTGGTTGGCGGCGCCGGCATTGGCCTGCGTCACCTGATCCAGCTGGCCAATCGCCTGGTTGATCTGCTCGATGCCGACCGACTGCTCGCGGCAGGCCGCCGAAATCTCCGACACCAGTTCGGCCGTCCGACGGATGTCGGGAACAAGGCGTTCGAGGCGCGAGCCGGCGTCCTCAGCCACCATCAGCGTTCGGCTCGACAGGTCTCCGATCTCGGACGCCACCTTCTGCGCCCGCTCGGCGAGCTTGCGCACCTCGGAGGCAACGACCGCAAAACCCTTGCCATGTTGCCCAGCGCGGGCCGCCTCGATCGCGGCGTTCAGCGCCAGAAGATCGGTTTGCCGGGCGATCTCGCGCACCAGGGCGATCTTCTCGGCAATCTCGCGCATGGCCTGGGTGGATTGCACCACCGCGGACTCGGTCGTGCCGACATCCCTGGCGGCATGGGCTGCCATCGTCTCGGTCGTCGCGGCGTTGTCGGCGGTCTGGCGAAGGTTGGCGCTCATCTCCTCGATGGCCGCCGAGGCTTGCTCCGAGGCCGCCGCTTGCTCGGTCGAGCCGGAGGAAAGTTGAGCGGCCGTGGCGGAGGACTGCTGCGAGCCGGCGGCGACCTGAATCGCTGCGCTCTGCACGGCATGGACCGTTCCCGACAGCCGCAGGCGCGTCTGGCACAGGCGCGTCAGGAGATCGCCGAGTTCGTTTTGGCGCGAATGGACGATGCGTTGAGACAGATCCCCGCTCGCGATGCGATCCATGTTCTCGGCCAGTTGGCGAAGGCCGCCGTTCAGGGAATGGATGATCCAGGCGGCCAGCCCGATGCCCAGAACCACGACGCCGGCAATGGCGCCGAACAAGGCGAGCTGCGTGCTGTCATAGCCGGTTTGCCCAGCGCGCGTGAGGGCGTGGATGCTCAAGGCGTTGATGGTGGCGGTGGAAACGAGCAATGCCCCGAAGCTGAGGGCAAGACGCGACTTAATAGTGATACGCATAGAGGCGAACTTTCAGGCAATAGATATATTCTACAGCAAAAACATCTCGTGCGAGGCGTCACCTAGCGTCTCACCGGAACGGCGACGAGGGGCATTTGTCGCGGCTGGTGTTCCAGACGTGAACGACATCGTTCAAATGTCATGGGTCCGCGCCGTGAGCGGGTCTGCGATCATCCTCCGACACTGCGAAACGCAGCGCGTGACAGCATAACGAGATGGGGTAAGGGAGTGTGATGTCAGGCGCGCGGTGCCAGCGTAGCACTTGGGCGGCACGCCAGCACCATGCCGACGCCTTGCGACAGGTCTCTCAGTCATTCTCGCAAACCGTAATGTTTGCATCCTGACTTTAAGCCTCAGGTAATCTTAGGTCTCCAAATTGTAATCCCTGATTACGGAGAGGAAGATGGTCGCAAAATGCAAAAGCTTTCACGCCGATCCAGAGCCGACCGCAGCGCAGTCGCGCGCGGCCCAAGTGGTCGCACTCAGCTCGCAGATTTGCGAAATTACGGAAGTGGCAGCCGCGGCTATCGGAGCCGATCTGGATACCTTGGACACTGTCCCGATCGAGCTCGGTGAGATGTACGAAGGGATGGCGAATGTGTTTCTCGCCCTTGCGCGGAAGGTGCAGGAGAAGCATCGCCCGGCCTGTTCGAAGCTTTAGGCTTGGGCTTTGCGGCTCACGCTTCGCCGATCTCTCGAACGGCCCGCACGCTTGCCCTTGGTCGGAACGGCTCGGTGGCGACGAGCAAAAGGCTCCCGTCGGCGAAGGTAGCCTGAAAGATCGCTTACGATAAAATGTTCAGCAAATTTGAACCATCCCCGCATCAGTATGGCAATCGGATTTTCTGGACCTCGGACGATTGCCATGCGCCTGAATATGAAGCTGAAGCTCGCCGCGAGCTTCGGGACGATCCTGTGCGTCACAGGCGCGGTCGGATACTTCGGCCTCGCCTCGGTCGCCTCCACGAACGATATGCTGAGGGCATTTTCGGAGCGTCCCTTCGTTCAGGTGCAGAGCGCCAACCAAATCCAGACCAACCTCGCAACCATCCGTCGAGACATCCTGACATCGTTCTTCACGTCCGACGCTGAAATCCTGAAGCAGACGGGCGCGGAATATGACCGGAACTGGTTGAACGTCGAGACGAACCTGAAGGACGTTTTGCGGAGTATGTCGCCGGAAGGGCGCGAAGCCTTCAAGGACATCGAGCCGCTGTTGCACGACCTCAAGTCGGTTTCCGACGAGACATTCGCATTGGGAAAGAAGGCCGACACGAGCGCCACCATCAGCGGCCTTGTTCGGAGCGAAGCGCCCATCGGGGACATCAACCGCCAGCTGGCGGACCTGCGGGCAGCGGTCGTGCCTGCCTCGGCGACCGCGACCGTGTCGCCGCCGGAAGCCATCCAACGCATTGCGACCCTCGTTCTGGACGCGCGCATCCAGATGGCAGAAGCCCTCGCTTATGATGACGACGCTCAGATTGCGAAAGCCAGCCAGCGGTTGAACGAGCTCGATGGGACGATCAAGGCGGCAATCGGCGAGCTGACAGGACGCCTCCCCCAGCAAACGGCCCGCATGCAGGCCCTGCAATCGACCTGGACCCAAACATTCCAGACGATGCGCGCGGCGGCCGATATCGGCGTCGACAACTGGCTTGCCAAAGCCAGCGATCTGGCCAACACGAAACAGATCCCCATGGCGGCCGCCGCCTCGAAGCGGCTCGACGAGTTGAACGCGGCGGCCGGTGACCAGGCGAGAAACTTCCTCGCCGATTCCGATCGAAGCTACCGGACGACGCGTCTGTGGCTCCTCTGCCTGATCGCAGGTGGCATCACGCTGGGCGCCAGTGCCGCGACCTGGATCGCCTTGTCGATCTCGCGCGGGCTGGGGCGTGCGGTAGGCTTGGCCGACGCCATCGGTCAGGGCGACGTGTCCCAGCGCGTGTCCGCCAGCAGTTCGGACGAGATCGGCGATCTCCTGCGCGCCATGAACGCCATGAGCGTCAAGCTTGGCGAAGTCGCTTCGACCGTGACATCATCGTCGGGCCAAGTGGCGTCCGGTTCGTCGCAGTCGGCGGCAACCGCCGAGCAGCTGTCGTCGGGATCGAGCGAACAGGCTGCCGCCTCCGAACAAGCCTCCGCCGCGATCGAACAGATGGCCGCGAACGTACGGCAGAATGCCGACAATGCCGGGCAGACCGAGAAAATTGCCGTCCAGGCCTCGACGAGCGCTCGCAAGACCGGCTCGGCCGTTGCCGCCTCGGTCGAGGCCATGCGCACGATCGCCGAGAAAATATCGGTGGTTCAGGAAATCGCCCGTCAGACCGACCTTCTGGCATTGAACGCGGCCATCGAGGCGGCCCGTGCCGGCACCCATGGCAAGGGGTTCGCGGTCGTGGCCTCGGAAGTGCGAAAGCTCGCCGAGCGGAGCCAGGAAGCGGCTCGCGACATCGGCCTCCTGTCGTCGCAGACGCTGCTGACCTCCGAAGAAGCCGGGCAGATGCTGGATGCGCTGGTGCCGGATATCCAGCGCACAGCCGATCTCGTGTCCGAGATTTCCGCCGCGTGCCGCGAGCAGTCGGTCGGCATCGATCAGATCAACCAGGCCATCCAGCAGCTGGACCAAGTGACCCAATCGAACTCGGGCGCCGCCAACGAGATGGCAGCCACCGCGTCCCAGCTTTCGGCAGAGGCCAGCCGTCTCCAACAGAGCGCCAGCTTCTTCAGGTTGGCCCCCTCCAGCCGCACCGAGCCGGCAGCGGCGCCAGACGATGTTCGCTCCGTGCAGCGAAAGGCGGACACCAGCGTGACATCGGCGCAAGCCAAGCCGACCGCGAAACCGGCCCCCAGAGCCATGTCCAAGGCCCGGACCGAAACCGGCCCAGGCTTCGCTCTCGAGCTGGACGACCATCAAAGCTTCGAGCGCATGAGCGCTTGATGGACCCGGCGCTCCTGCGCTGATGTAATTGGGCCGAGAGCGATCAGGCCGCTCTCGGGAAGGGGGAGCGGACAAAGCTGCAGTGTTGGATCGACATGGGCATTCGAGCACCGTTTCCCTCAGCGTGATGCCGACAGGGTGGTAGAAGCTGGGATCGCTGATCCAGGTGACGACCTGCCCCACAATGTCGAAGGGCGCGGGGAAGAAGAGCCGATCGGCTCAAGGTAAGCCCGGTTCCAGTCGCTCGAGATTACCCATGGCCGATGATGCGGCGAACGGTTCGCAGCCTTGATCGGGACCTGTTTGGCCGACTTTGTCCTGCGGGTTTGCGAGAGGTGGAAGTCCAGCGTCTCGCCGCCGTCGCCGATCGCGCGGTAGCGATACATCCATTCGCCCCGAACGCCTTTGAGGCGCTGCCCTTGCAGCTGAGACCTGCTGCCGGTACACGCAGGCACGTCCCCAACGACGATGCCGCTTCGAAGCGGCCATACCTCGTCCTCAACCATCCCGCCGAGGAATGAAACCGCCCTCCGCGCCGCCAGATCAAGGCCAAGACGCAGTTCGCTGTCGCCTTCGGGAACCGCTTCGGCCCCTGACAAAGCCAAGGCTTCCCGCACAGAATGCGTGACAGTCCCCATCATGAGATGGGGGCACGGCCGTGCCGATTGCCAACAGGCGGTAGCCATGCCGTCCGCCCTTCGGCGGCCCCGGACGCGATAAGGTGCGCAGACGCACGGACCCGTCTCATAAGCGCTCTACGAGCCTTGGTGGGACGAGTTGCCAGAAACATCGACCCATCTGGGACCTTTCATCTCGTTTGTTTCAAACGAGGAGATAGGACCTTCGGTTCTTTCAATTCGGTCATATTCATAATCATGAGTTAAAATCAGAACTCTCTTAACCTCAGCATACAGCTTTTCCGGCCGAATAGAATTTACTTAACCGGCAAACCAATATCCTTATCATAGCAAGTGGTGTTTATTATTCTCGTTATCTGAGGTTTTTTGCCTTGTCCGCCTCAAAGATGCTTCTTATTTTCGGAACGTTTGTGACGCTTCTGTTTGCCGCAGAGCTAGGAACGCAAACATATGCATTCCTTAACTTACGAATCGGCAGCGAAAACTACGATCGCATTATTGCCGGGCGCGATCTTCAAGCCGACATCCTGCCACCGCCCCTCTTCCTGTCGGGAGCCTATCGACTGGCGTTTCAGGCGAGATTTTCTCAAGGCGATCTCGATCCGATCCTGAAGTCGATCGAGGCCGCGCGCGCCAGTTACACGGAGCGGAACGCCTATTGGGGCTCCCACGAACTCGCCAGTCAGTTGAAGACGGCGCTGCTCGGCCCTGTCCAGGCGACGTCTCGGGAGTTCTGGAGGGTGCTGGATACTCAGGCTCTTCCTGCCATCCGGTCGGGAGACGCGGCGCAAATCGACACCGCTTTCAAGGCTCTCGGGCAGACGTTCAGTCAGCATGCGGCCGCCGTCGACAGTCTCGTGAAAGATGCCACCACCTATGCCCGAGAGAAGGAGCAGAAGGCTGCGGAGAAGACGCATTCCCTCCTCGTTCTCTCCAGCCTCGTCTCCGCCATGTCCCTCGCTCTCTTTCTGGGCGGCCTCCTCTTCTTCAACCGGAAGGCTATCGCGCCTTTGCGCTTCGTCTCTGCCCAGATCAGCCGTTTTGCCGAGGGCGACCTGCGGCCCGCTCACTCGAACGGCTCGCGACGTCTGAGCGGCGAGTTGCAGATCCTGACGGAGCGCATGCGGACCAATCTGGTCCGGGCGCTGCAGGCCGCTCAAATATCGGCCACCAGCGTTTCCGCCGGATCGACGCATTCTGCTGCGACAGCCGAGCAATTGTCCGCTGGTTCGACCGAGCAGGCAGCGGCGTCCGAGCAGGCCACGGCCGCCGTGGAGCAGATGGCGGGAAACATTCGGCTGAATGCCGACAATGCCTCGCAGACCGAGAAGATCGCCATCCAGGCCAATGCCAGCGCGGAGCGCACAGGCACGGCCGTGGTGGAGTCGATGGAAGCGATGCGGATCATCGTTGAGAAGATCGCGATCATCCGCGAGATCGCGCGTCAGACCGACCTTCTCGCCTTGAACGCGGCGATCGAGGCGGCGCGGGCGGGGCAGCACGGGAAGGGCTTCGCGGTGGTCGCTTCGGAAGTGAGAAAACTGGCCGAGCGGAGCCAGGAGGCCGCGATGGAAATCAGCGACCTATCGAACTCGACGCTCGTTCGGTCCGAGGAAGCGGGCGACATGCTGAGCCGGTTGGTGCCCGACATCAGGCGTACGGCTGATCTGGTGGCCGAGATTTCGGCGGCCTGCCGCGAGCAGTCCGTCGGCATCGAACAGATCAATCAGGCGATTCAGCAGCTCGATCACGTGACGCAGAACAATGCCGGGGCCGCCAACGAGATGGCGGCGACCGCCGAGCAACTGTCCACCGAGGCCGCCCGTCTCAGCGAGCATGTCAGCTTCTTCACGTTGGACGGGGAGACCACCTCTGCTCCTGTGCATCATGAGGTGTCCGACGCTGACACCAGCGGGACGTCACCGAACGAGAGCCAGCTGAAGGGTAGATCCTCCGTAAGCCGACTTGCTCCAGTGGTCATGACCCGGACTTTGGCCCAGGCGTCATGAGAGTTCTCGGGCTGTTCTGAGTTAGTCCGCGACCTCGGCCGGGGTTCAAACTGCCGAGGCTCGTATGCGGTCGGTGGCGCGGGCTCCGGACGATCGGACCCTGCCTTTAGATGGCAGGTCACTCGCCGGACCCAGCTCGTGCGTCGGCGGGTGGTGTGCATGCTTATGGCGCTGCCGTGACGTACCTGCCCCATAGTGCCTCTTTCCATTCTACGGAAAGGGTCACACCATCAAACCCCGGGATCGAACATCTAGAGGAAATGGGATAGGTCGCAGAGGTGCGCCGAGGCGTCGACGCCCTTCTGGAGGCGGTGCCAGCGGCGGTCCTGATAGACGAGAGCGTCGATGTCGGAAGCGTCCCCGTCCGAGCCCACCTCGCCCTCAAGGAGCTCGGCCGCCACCAGCGTCGCCCCTTCGACCGGAAGGAGGCCGAGCTTGCGGACGCGGAACCAGGTGCCGACGCCGGTGTAGCGTGGCTCGCCGGTCGACAGCCGCTCCCACGGCGCGGCCGCGCCGAAGCGTTCCGCGCCGCTCGACGCGCCGAGCTGGGCGAGATCGAGATCGGCATAGCGCAGAAAATGCACGACCATGGTTTCGGCGCGCAGCATGGGCTCGGTGGAGTTCGAGCGCGCCGACAGGGAGAAGGCGATCACCGGAGGAGTCGCGCTGACCGAGATCAGCGACGAGATCGTCAGCGCCACCGGGCAGTCGCCCGGATCGGCCGTCACGACGGCAACGCCGGCCGGATGGTGGCGGAAGGCCGTGCGAAAGGCGTCGGACATCTTGGACTGCTGGTTCATCGGCCTTGTCTCGCATTGAACATAAGGGGTGGCCCGGCGACCCGCGCCGGGCCACGGGCTCACTTCGGTTCGACGAGGTCGTAGAAGCGCCAGACGCGATCGGGCCAGAGCCCGCCGATATTGCGGCCCGCCGAGGTCACGATGCCGGGCGCGATGGTGAAGTGATTGGCGCCCACCATCATCTCGCGGAAGGTACGCTGGAGGGTTCCCGCGCGCAGCGACGCGCCGCCGGCGGCGCGGTAGGCGAAGGTGCAGACATCGACGCCGACCTCGTGGATCTCGGACTTGGCGAGATGAACGAGGCTGATCTGGCGTGTCGAAACCGGATGGCCCGCTTCCACCGTGGCCTCGACGTCGCGCCAGACCTCAAAGACGAAGGCGCGGGCGCCGCGGTAGCGGGCTTCCAGGCGGGCGTAATCGTACCAGAATTTCTCGCTTTCGCCGATCAGACCGGCGCGCCCGGATTTGGAGCGGGCGAAGCTCGCGATCTCGTCCAGCATCCGCCGGCCCTGCCCCATCGCCCAGCCGGTGTGGCCGATCGCGGCAAGACCCACGACGCCGAGGCTGAAGAGCTCCCTCTGACGCTGCGGAACGGCCGTCTGGATCGGGAACACCAGATCGTCGGGAATGAAGACGTCGTTGGCCGCGTAGTCGATGCTCCCCGTGCCGTTGAGGCCGAGCACGTCCCAGTTGCCGAGCTTGTCATGTTCGGATATCGGCGCATGGGCGCACAGGATGAGGGCGTTGCCGTCCGCGTCCTTGGCCGGCCTGCCCGTCCCGTCGTCGAGAAAGGCGGCACTGTGGGAATAGGTGGCGTGGCTGAAGCCGCTGCCGTAGCTCCACTTTCCGGTCAGGCGGTAGCCGCCCTCGACCTTCGTCAACAAGCCGAGCGGCGCGCCTTGGCCGGAGAAGCGATTGTCGGTGCCGGGGCCGAACAGGCGCTCCACCGCGCTGTCGGGCAGGAAGGCCGCCGACATCGCGCCGATGCAGCAGTGAACCATCGAGACCCAGCCCGCCGCGCCGGAATGCCAGGTGATGGCTTCCAGAAGCTCCAGCACCTGCGTCGGGCGAAACTGGGCCCCGCCCAGCGCCTCGGCGGCCAGCGCGTGGGACATGCGCAACGGCTTGAGCGCCTCGAAACTGTCGGCGGTCAGCTCGCCATTCGCCTCGTCCGCCTCGGCATTGGCTTCCAGAAGCGGGCCGATCTCGGCGACCTTGTCGAGGAGCTGCCGATGATCGACGCTCGAGCCCCAATAGCTGTGATGGATGGGTTTGTTCATGATCGTATCCTCCGCTGTTGTGTCAGGACGCCTCGTCGAGGAAGTCGCCAATTCGTTGCAGGACGTCCGGCCGCTCCTGCAGGATCAGATGCCCGGCGCCTTCCTCCAGGAGGACATGCGCGTCGGGCAGCGCCGCAGCCCAGAGGTCCGCCTGCCCCGCCGGCAGCAGCCGGTCGTTCGTGCCCCACACGACGAGGGCGGGCTGGCGGATGCGCCGCAGAAAGCGTGCGAGGTTCGGGTGGCCCATGCCGAAGGGCGCGGTGAGGCGGCCGACCGCCGCGCCTTCGCGCGCACGGTCCGCGCCGAAGCGCTGCGCGGCCGCCTCGTCCGAACCATCGGGGAAGTAGCCGAGAGCCACGGACGGATCGTGCGACAGATAGGCCGGAAGCGCCTGTGGCTGGACGGCGGCGAGATCCGTCGCGGGATAGGCCGGATCGTTGAGACCGGCCGGGGACACGAGCACGACCTTGCCGAAGCGTTCGGGCGCGAGGCCGGCGAGTTCGCTCGCCATCCAGCCGCCCATGGAAAAGCCCATCAGATGGGGCGGCTCGGGCAGAGCGAGCCTGTCGAGAAGGTTCAGGTAATGCAGCACCATGTCGGTCATGCCCGACACGTCAGGCGCATCGCCCGAGAAGCCGAAGCCGGGATGGCTCGGGCACAGAACGCGGAACCGATCGGCCAGCACGGCCGCGAAGTCGAAGCCTTCGAGCGTCGCCGCGCCGTGGAGATAGAGAAGGGTCGGGCCTTGGCCGATCGCCTTCACCACCGTTTCGACCCCGTCGATCTCGAAGCGGAGCGTTTCGAACGCAACCGTCATGTTGGTCGTCTCCTCAAGCCTTGGCAGGTTGAATCAGCACCTTGCACGTCCCGGTGCGCCGTCGCAGATCTTCAAAAACCCGGGGGACCGCCGAAAGGCCGATCCGGTCGGTGATGAGCGCCTGGGGACCGCCGCCGCGCAGCGCCTCGATCGCCATGCCGAACTCGTTTCCCTGGTGGAAGAAAGCGGAGAAGACGAGGTGCGCTTCCTTCGACAGCGCGACGAACGGGTTCCATTCGTCGCCGCCGAGGCACAGGCCGACGCCCACCACCGTGCCGCGCAGGCGCACCGCGCGCATGGCGGTTTCGATCAGGCCGCGACGGCCGACGCATTCGAACACGATGTCGGGCGCGCCGCCGCAGAGTTCCGCGAGGCTTTCCGTCAGCCGCTCGTTCGACAGGGCGAAACCGGTCGCCCCGAGTTGCAGCGCCCGCTCGCGCTGATGGGTGTTGAGATCGGCGATCGCCACACGGTTCGCCCCCAGCCGCCGCGCCCAGAAGGCCACGAGAAGGCCGATCGGACCTGCACCGAGAATGGCGACGCGCGCGCCGGGCTTCATCTGCGAGCGCAGAACGGCATGGAGCGCGACGGCGAGCGGCTCGGCCAGCGCGCCATCGGCCGTTGTCACGTCGTCCGGCAGCACCCGGCATTGCCGCGCGGCGACGAGAACACGCTCGGCATAGCCGCCGCCGATCAGCGTCATGGCGGAACAGCGTGCGGGGTCCCCTTCGCGGCAGGCGTCGCAATGACCGCAGCCGCGCATCGGCGTCACGGCGACGCGGTCCCCCTCGCGCAGGTCCGCCACCTCGGCGCCCAGGGCGACGACCTCGCCCGCGATCTCGTGACCGAGGACGAAGGGCGCGAGAAGGCCGAACGGCGCGGGATCGTGGGTCATGTGAAGGTCGCTGCCGCAGATGCCGCAGGCCTCCACCCGTAGGACCACCTCGCCCGGCCCCGGCGCGGGATCGGCCATGTCGCCGATGCGCAAGGGGGTTCCGACCTCATCGAAAATGGCGGCCTTCATGACGGCTCCTCAGCTGCGAAGGGGGTTGGCGAGGCGCCGGCCGGTCGGAAACCAGGACATGTCCCAGCGCTGCGAGACCAGGCCCCAGATGCCCTTGGGCGCAAACAGGGCGGTGGCGAGCGTCAGGAGGCCGAGCGCCACGAAGTAGACCGAGCCGTAGGAAGCGAACCAGCGCTCGGCGAGGAAGAAGACGAGCGCGCCGATCAGGACGCCCTCGATCGAGCCGATGCCGCCAATCATGACGATGAAGATCGCGACGTTCGCCCACATCGGGTCGAAGGCCGCGCCGGGCGTGATGCGCAGCTGCGCCATGAAATACACCGCCCCGACGAGGCCGCAGCCCGCCGCCGCCGCGACAAAGACGAGGAAGCGCAGCCGCGCGACGTCCACGCCCTGGCTCGCGGCGGCGGTCATGTTGTCGCGGATCGCGACGAGCGCGATGCCGAAGCGCGAGCGCAGGAGCCAGTAGCTGCCGCCGAGCGTGACGAGAAGCATCACCGCACACAGGATCGACATGGCGACGTTTCGCTCGAAGGCGGAATAGGTGCCCATCACCCGCAGCGACATGCCGGCGCCGCCGTTCACCAGCGGCAGGTTGGTGCAGACGAGGCGGAAGACCTCGGCGACGACCCAGGTTCCGATCGAGAAATACGGCCCCTCGAGCCGGTGCAGGAGAAGATAGACCGGCACCGCGAGGATCACCGGAACAACGAGAGCGAGGGCGACCGACACGAACGGGTTGATGCCGACAGTCTGAGCGAGCACGAACAGCGCGTAGCCGCCGGCCCCCATGAAAGCCTGCTGCCCGACCGAAACGAGCCCCGCATAACCGGCAAGGAGATTCCACATCTGCGCGATGGCGATGTAGCAGCACAGGACGAGGACCGATCGGATCGTGCCGGTGGAGGCCCACCAGGGCATGACGGCGACGGTCAGAAGCGCGAGCGCCGCAAGCGTCAGGGCGAGGCGACCGGACGTCGTCTGCCGGATCACGGTCACGGCGGGAGGAGCAGCGGCTAGGCTCATGGTCATGACCTTCCAAAAAGGCCCTGCGGGCGGGTCGCGAGAACGATCAGGAAGACGAGATGGCCGGCGAGCACGCCGAAGCCGGGGTCGATGCGGAAGCCGATGGCCTGCGCGATGCCGAGCATCATGGAACCGGCGAACGCGCCCCAGACCGTGCCCATGCCCCCGATGATGACGGCTTCGAAGGCGTAGATGAGCTGGGCCGGACCGTCGGCGGGCGCAACCGTCGAGCGCAGCGTCTGGAACACGGCGGCAAAGCCGAGAATGCCGACCGCGACGGCGGTCGCCGCCGCGTAGACGGCGCGCGGGTTGATCCCGGTCATGGACGCCGCTTCCACGTCCGAGGCGGCGGCGCGCAGCGAACGTCCGAAGCGGGTGAATTTCAGCGTCGCGTCGAGGCCGAAGGTCAGCGCGCTGGCGACGCCGAGGACGATCATCGGAAGCAGGCCGATATGGATGCCCGCGACATCCACCGACAGGCTCTCCACCCCGCCGCCGGGCAGCGACCGGCTGTTGGCGGACCAGACCTGCAGCATCAGGTTCTGCAGGGCCATGGAGAGGCCGAACGTGGCGATCAGCGAGGGCAGCGGATCGCTCCCGACGACGCGGTTCAGCACCAGCATCTGCAACAACCAGCCGAGCGCCACCGCGATCGGCACGAGAATGAACAGGATCGCGATCGGACCGAAATTCCAGCTGGCCGCCATCGAAATGCCGATCAGCGACAGGAGGATGACCAGATCGCCGTGGCTGATGTTGACGATCCGCATGACGCCGAACATGAGCGCCATGCCGAGCGCATACTGGGCATACATTCCGCCGAGAAGGATTCCCTGGACGAGGGCATCAAGCCACTGCATGGCGCACTCCGAAATAGGCCTCGTCGATCGCGGCGCGGGCGATGTCGGTGGAGCGGCCGGTCAGCGTGATCCGCCCTTCGAGCATGCAATAGAGGCGGTCGGAAGCGGACTGCGCGAGGCCGACATCCTGCTCCACCACGATCAGCGCGGTTCCCGCCGCGCGGATTTCGGGAAGAACGGCGTAGATTTCCCGGATCACCTTGGGCGCGAGGCCGAGACTGATCTCGTCGCACAGGAGAAGGCGCGGCTGGCACAGGAGCGCGCGGCCGATCGCCACCATCTGCTGCTGTCCGCCCGACAGGCTCTGTACGGGCGCGCGCGCCTTTTCCTTCAGGACCGGAAACAGCTGGTACAGGCGCTCCATCGTCCAGCCGCCCTTGGCGCCGGCGCGCGCGGCCTGATCGACGGCCACGCGCAGATTGTCGACCACCGACATGCCGCGGAAGAGCCGGCGTCCTTCCGGAACGATGGCGACGCCCTCGGACACCATGCGCTGCGGCGCGATCCCGCCGACCGGACGGCCCGCGAGGCGCACCATCTCGGGCGCCACCGGCAGAAGCCCCATGACCGAGCGCAGGACGGTCGACTTGCCGGCCCCGTTCGCCCCGATCAGCGCGACGGATTCGCCGGCATGGAGTTCGAGATCGACGCCGTGAAGCGCCTGGAAGTCGCCGTAACGGGCAATCAGCCCGTGCGTGGACAGAACGGCGCTCATGGCTCGATCCCCATATAGACGCGCCGGACCTCGGGCATCGCGATCACCTCGGCCGGGGAGCCGTCGGCGATTTTGCGGCCGAAATCGAGCACCATCAGCCGGTCGGCGACGGCCAGGAGCGCGTGCAGGACGTGCTCGATCCAGACGATCGTGACGCCGCGCTGCCGGATGCGCCCGATCAGCGCCACGAGGTCCTTGGATTCGCCATCGGTGAGGCCGCCGGCGATCTCGTCGAGAAGCAGGAGGCGCGGGTCCGAGGCGAGCGCGCGCGCCAGTTCCAAACGCTTGCGGTCGAGGAGCGTCAGCGTCCCGGCCGCGACATTGGCCTTGCCGGCCAGTTCGCAGTCGCGCAGCACCTCGGCGCAGAACCCGTAGCTGTCCGCCTCCGACCGGCCGCCCCCGAAGGTCGCCGCGACCAGAAGGTTCTCGAAGGTCGTCATGCCCGAATAGGGCCGCGGGATCTGGTAGGTCCTCCCGATCCCGATCCGGCAGCGCCGGAACGGAGGCTCGGCCCCGAGCGCCGTGCCATCGAGGGAGATCGTTCCCCCGGAGGCCTTGTGGTCCCCGCTGATGACATTGAACAGGGTGGTCTTGCCCGCCCCGTTCGGTCCGAGCACGCCGAGGACCTCGCCCCGGCGCACATCGAAGCTCACGTCGTGCAGGACGGGATGCGCGCCGAAGGATTTCGACACGTTCCGAGCCTCCAGGAGAACTGGCTCCGTCATCGGTTCTCTCCGCTTGTTCCGCTGCACCTCACCAGGCGAGCGGCTTGATCTTCTGTTCGGGCGCGAAGAGCTGGTTCACCGAGTTGTCGACGATCTTCAGATCGAAGGGCCATGTCTTGCCCTTCACCCACTGGCCGCCGAAGATCGGGGTTTTGCAGACGTTCTTGTGCGTCGAGCCATCGAATTTGATGCGCCCGACCAGCGTCTGAAGATCGATCGAGGCGATGGCGTCGCGGTTGGCGGTCCGGTCGAGCGGATTGGCGGAGCGCTTCAGGATGTCGATCACGACCTCGAGCAGCGCGTGCGAATAGCCGAGAGGCTGGGTCCACTGCCGCTTGGTCTCCACTTCCCAGCGATCGGCGACGTCCCGGCTGTTCTGGCCGGTCAGCGACGACTTGAAGGGGAAGGCCGGCGTCCACCAGACCTCCGAGGTCATGCCGTCGCCGAGCTTGCCCAGCGCCTCGACGCTGCTGGGGAACAGGAGCGCGGCGGCGACCGTCACGGCCTTGGGCCGGAAATTCTGCTGGTTGCACTGCGTGACGAAGGTCTTCAGATCGTCGGGATAGGTGATGCCACCGACGATCTCGCAGGACTGCTTCTGGAATTCGGCGATCTGGGCGGAGAAGTCGTTGGTGCGCGGCTGGAAGGAGCCGGGAACGGTCACGTCGTAGCCGGCGGCACGGGCCGGCGCGGGGAGGCCGTATTCGTTGTTGCCCCAGGTCAGGCCGTCGATGTTCTGAGGGAACAGCATTCCGACCTTCTTGTTGGTCTCCAGCCCGTTCCAGAGGCCGACGAAAGTATTCAGCGCCTCGTCGAGGCCCCAGAAGAAGTGATAGGTCCAGTTGAAGGGCGCTTCGTTGCCGCCGCGCGGCATGACCACCGCCTGCCAGGGCGCGCCGGAGGAGATGCAGGGCGTCTCATAGAGTTCGGCCTGTTCGGCCGCCGGGATGATCGTGTCGGTCGTGGAGGCCGGAACGAGGAGGTGGACCTCTTCGTTCAGGACCAGATCGCCGGCGAGCTCGGCGGCCTTGTTCGTGTTGGACTGGCTGTCGCGCTCGATGATCTCGATGTCGTAGACATTGCCGTTGGACGCCTGGAGCTTGCCGCCGAGCGTCTGGCGGATCTTGGCGAGCATGTAGGCGTCGGTCTCGCCGAACAGGGCAAGGGGGCCGGTGGCCGGCGTGATATAGCCGACCTTGATCGTCCCGGCCGTCTGCGCGCGCAGATAGGTCGGCATACCCACCGTCGCGGCGGCGACGCCCGCGCCCATCCCCTTCAGAAGCGTGCGGCGGTTCGGCTGCCGGACGGATGCCCGCTGGTCGGTTGTTTCTGTCATGCCCATTCCTCCCGTTTCGATGAAGTCCGGCGCCGGGCCTCCCCCCGGCGCCGGCAGGATCCTGGCTGCCCTTACGTCATCCGCAACAGCGCGCCGCCATCGATGACGATCTGCGAGCCGGTGACGTAGGACGAGGCGGGGGATGCGAGGTAGAGGGCGAGGCCCTTGATGTCCTCGGGATCGCCGATGCGCCCGATCAGCGACATGGCCTCGAAGGCCCGACGATCCTCGGGATTGCGCAGGCGTCCGCCGGCGATGTTGGTGATGAAGGGACCGGGCAGGATCGCGTTGACGAGAATCCCGTAGGCGCCGAGCTCCATCGCCATCTGCCGCACGAGATGGTTCACGCCGGCCTTGGCGGGCATGTAGGGCGTGCCGACGATGCTCTCGTTGATCAGCGAGGCGATCGACGACGTGACGATGATCCGGCCGCGCCCCTTGGGTTTCATGTGCCGGGCGGCGTTCTTGATCGTGGTGAAGACCGAGGTGAGATTGATCCCGATCACCTTGTCCCAATGCTCGTCGGGCAGGGTGTCGATGGCGCCGGCGGAATTGCGCGTGCCGTCCGGCGCCATGAAGCCCGGCCCGGCATCGATGCCGGCATTGGCGAAGACGACGTCGATCGCCCCTGCCCTCTCGGCCACCCTGTCGAAGGCCGCCGCCATGGCCGGCCGGTCGCCGACATCGACGACCTCGCCCTCCACATCGCCGCCCGCCGCCCGGATCGCCTCGACGGTTCGCTGAAGGCCGTCCGGGTCGAGATCGAAGATCGTCACACGTGCGCCGCGTTCCGCCATGATCTCGGCATAGGCGCGCCCGATGCCGCTCGCGCCGCCCGTCACGATCACGCAAAGGCCCCGGACGTCGAACATTCTCTCCAATGCGCCCATGTGCTCCTCCTCGATTTCCGTCAGATTTTGGGCCAGCTTGCGCCGCGCGCCGGCGGGACGACGCAGCGCGCTCTCACCGGGGCGCTCCGAACCCCACGGCTCGTCCCGACGAGAGGTCGGTGAGAACCGACGCCATCATCGCAATTTCCGCGTCGCAGACCTCATGGCCCCGCCCGGGGAAGAGATCGGCCCGAAGCCGGACGCCCGAGCGCCCGAGCGACAGGGCCGCATCGGCGAAGGCCGTGACCGGAATCCAGGGATCGGCGTCGCCGCCCGACAGATAGACCGGCAGGCCCTTCGGCAGATCGTCCGGCCGGTCGTCCTGGGGTGTGCCGACGCGGCAGCCGGTGAAGGCGATCAGCGCGTCGGGCGTGGACAGGCCGCGGCAGACATATTCGATCGACAGGCACGCCCCTTGCGAAAAACCGCCGAGAAGCACCGGAACGCCCGGAAAGGCCGCGCGCGCCTCATCCATCGCCGCGGCGAGCTGGTCGATCGCCTCATCGAGGGCCGAGCGCGTCGCCGAGGTCAGCGGATCGACGGCGCGGGCCTCGTACCACGCGCCCTTGGGGGCGCGCGGCAGAAGAAAGGCGACGTCCGGCGCATCGAGCCGCGACAGGACGCCGGTCTCCATCTCTTCGGGAGACTGGCCGCGCCCGTGAACGAAGACGCAGACCATCCTGGCCTGCGGCCGGCGCGGGCCGATCCGGAGGGAGGCGTCAGGCGCGCTCACTGGAACGTCGCTTCCTCGAGGCCGGCGCGCAGCTCGTCCTCCCGGTCCTTGAACCAGGGCGGGAACACGAGGGTCTTGCCGATCTCTCCCGGCGCCTCGTCCTTGGCCCAGCCCTCCGGCGTCGTCCAGGCCAGTTCGAACAGCGCGCCGCCCGGGGAGCGGACATAGCAGGACTTGAAGTAGTTGCGGTCCTTCTGCTCGGAGATGTCGGTGAAGCCGAGCCCCTCGATATGGGCGCGCAGCTTCATCTGGCTTTCCTCGTCGCCCGTATTGAGGGCGAGATGGTGGATCGTGCCGCCCGACAGGGTCCATGTCCCCTGCGCACTGTCGCGATCGACGAGCACCTCGACGCGTTGGACAACGCCGTTCGTGTCGGGAACCCGGAACACCAGGCCCTCCTGCGTGTCGGCCTCCTTTTCGAGAGGCAGGGCGATGGTCAGGAAGTCGTCCATCGCGGTGCGATCCATGACCGCGACGCTCGCGCCGTAGATGCCCTTGATGCCGTGCTCGCGACCGATGCCCTTCGCCGCGTTGACGATCGGCTCGCGGCTGTCGCCGTCGCTCTCCACAAGCTCGTGCACAATACCGCAGGGATGGGCGAAGACGACGCGGTCGGCTCCGAAGCGCGTGACCCGCGAGGCGGCGATGCCATGGGCGTTCAGTCGGTCCTCCCAGAAGGCGGCGGCCCCCTTCGGGATCGCCTGCATGATGGCGCGGGACTGGTTCGTGCCTCGGCGGCCGTAGACGCCGGGCTTGCGGAACGGAAAGGTCGTGATGATGGTCGAGGCGTCGCCGTTCGGCGATCCGTAGTAGAGGTGGTAGACAGGGATCGTGCCGTCGAAAAGAACGGTGCGCTTCACCGAATGGAGGCCGAGCGTCTTCGTGTAGAAGTCGAAGTCTTCCTGCGCGCCATCCGTCGACATCGTCAGATGATGGAAGCCGTTGACCAGAGCCATCGTCTAGATCCTTCCTGTTTGTTCGGGTTGTTCTGAAGACTGGGGGCAGAGCACGAGGATCAGATCGAGCCCGTATCGGCGCGAGCCCGCCCCTGCCGGATGCGCGTGGAATTCGGCCATGAGCCCGGGTTTGACCCCGAAGATCGCGTCGTCGCGCACCGCAGCGTCGGCCTTGTCGAAAATCTGTGTGGTCAGCGTCTGAAAACCGGCCGCCGAAACGCGAAAATGAATGTGAGCGGGTCGGTTGAGGCGAAGCCCGAGCCGTTCGGCGAGCCGCCCGACAGGGCCGCCCGTCGGCAGGGTGGTGCCGCCCGGCTTGACGCTGGCGAACCGGAAGCGCCCCTGCCCGTCCGTCCTGAACCGGCCGCGCAGATTGTGCTCCGGCTGGTGGTCGGGGTCCTGGTTCTCGTAGAGCCCCTTCGCATTGGCGTGCCAGACTTCGACAAGAGCGCCGCTCAGCCCTCGTCCGTCGAGATCCTGCACCCGCCCCTCGACGAGAAGCGGCTCGCCCTTCCCGTCGCGCGAGATGTCCGCCCCGAAGGGCAGGACCGGCACGTCGGCACGATAGAAAGGACCCGTCGAGGTGTTCGGCGTGGCGCCGGAGGGCCGTTGATGATTGAGATCCTCCATCAGGGAGGCGAGGCCGACGACATCGGCGAGGAGCGCCCATTCCTGACACCGGGCGTCCGTGTGATGGCCGACCTCGGTCAGGAACTCGATCGCGGCCAGGAACTCGTCTCGGGTGGGCCGGAGCTCCGCCAGGAGCGCGTGAAGAAGGGTGACGCTCGTTCCGGCGACATCGGCGAGGCGAGACGGACCGGCCTCCTGCAGGCGTCGCACGAATTCATCGGCGATCGTCCGCGACGCCGGATGCACGATCCGGGACGCGCTCTCGTGGCTGACGCCCATCCATCGGGACCTCCCGCTCCCTTGCGCCATGGTCTAGCACGCCTATAGCCGGCTATTGATGAGTTCTTGCCGAGTCGATATAGCAATTTGGTATGAAGCTGAACGAACGACACCTGATGCAGCTCGCCGCCGTTCTCGACGGAGGCGGCGTGTCGGAGGGCGCGGGATTGTTGGGCCTGACGCAACCGGCCGTCAGCCGGTCGCTCGCCATGCTCGAGGCGCGGGTCGGCGAGCCCCTGTTCGTGAAAGGCCGCCGTCCCCTCCAGGCGACGCCTCTCGGCGCCCAGCTCGCGGCGCAGGGCCGGGCGATCATCACCGCCTCGCGCCGGGCGTCCGATGCCGTCCAGGGCTTCGTGAAAGGAACGAGCGGCGTCGTTCGGATCGGCGGCGTGCCCTTCTTCATGGACGCCATCATCAGCCGGATGATCGCCACGTTCCAGAACACGGAGTCGGAGATCACCTTCGAGCAGAGCTATCTCAATCTGCCCGAAATCGTCGCTGCCCTCCAGGGAAAGCAGATCGATCTCGGCATCGTGCCGATCGGGACGCTCGATCTCGGGCCGAGCTTCGAGTTCACCGAAATCCTGCCCGGCCGCAACGTCGTCACCTGCCGGCCCGATCACCCGCTGCTTCTCAAGCGCCGGCTTCAGGCGCAGGATCTCGTGACCTACCCCTGGGTGGCCCCGCTTCCCGGCTCTCCGCTCATGTCGGACCTCCAGATGATCCTGATGAGCATCGGCATGTCCGATCTCAACATCCGCTATTCCGGCGGCTCGCTCATGAGCGTCGTTCATTATCTGGCGGAAACGAACGCCCTGGCCGTTCTGCCCTTTTCGGTCGTGTTCGCGCAGCGGCGGGAGAACAAGATCACCGTCCTGCCCTACGACATTCCGCAGCCCAACCGCTCGCTCGGCATCCTGCGCCTGAAGGCCGGTCCGCAGTCGCCGGCGGCCGATCGTTTCGCCGGCTATGTCGTGACGGCGTTCGAGGAGTTGAAGCACGTCATCAAGCGGCACGAGAATTCGGTGGTCTGGGGAAGCTGACGATCGGGATTTGAAACCGGGCTCACGGCGCTTACGGCGCGCGACCGCTCGCGGTGACACTCGCCAGCCCATGCAGAATCCACAACGCGGCGCAGGCCGCGCCATAGCCATTGCGATGTGGCAGACGGCGAGGCCCGGGGCGCAGCTCGCCAGCATGGCACCGAGCGCCGTGCGACCGGCCTCCGCCGCGCCGTAGCCGACGGAGGTGGGCACGCAGATCATCGGTGCCGAGACCAGCCCGCCAAGGACGCTGGCAAGGGCTGCGTCCATCCCGGCCACTGCGATCACGACCCGATAGCGCCGGCAGCCGGGTCTGCGCGTCCCGGAACTCGTTCGAGCCGAAGCCCTCCGAGCATTCGAACACCATGATGAGGGTTCCACCCGGCTCCAGAATGTCGAGCGGCGTCACCATGCCCTTGATCGTCTGGTCGTAGGTCTTGTCCAGCGGGTATCCAGCCGACGAGGTGACGATTGTGGAGAAGCGCCGGGGCAGAATCACCCGCGTCGCGCCCGACACGAAGTCGACGGCGGCGGCATGGCTTGCGATGATCTCGCCGAAGGTCATGCAGACGAGGTCGCGCTCCTCGTCGAGCCCCGTATTGAGGGCGTAGAGATCGCCCAGCATCTTGATGATCTCGAGCTGCTCCTCGTGCAGGGAATTGCCCACGAGATTGCACTGGACCGCCAGCGGATCCCCATGAAGCGCGCGGAATGGAAGGTGCGGATCGTCTCGTGATGGGCGACGCCGGGCGCGACGACCTTCCGACCGCCCGACCAGCCCGCCATGAAATGCGGCTCGACGAGCCCGGTGGCAATCTTCAGATCGGCCTCGGCGAAGAGGTGGTCGATCCGCACGGGTGTTCCGCGCGTTGCCGTGACGCCGACATCGACATGGTCCTCATCCCATCGCGCATCATGGTTCTCGACCCGCACATGCTCCAGCACCAGGGGTCGCCGACGAGTTCTCCGAGTTCCTCGCCCAGATTGGGCCGGTGCAGCCCGGTGGCGACGAGCACCGTGATCTTGTCGCGCGCGATGCCCGCCGCCATCAGCGGCTCAATCATCGGGCGCAGGCACAAGCCGTTCGGCACGGGTCGGGTGATGTCGCAGATGAGGATGCCGGCGCTCCGCCGCCCGGCGGCGAGCTTCGACAGTGCCGGTGCGCCGATCGGCTGATCCAGCGCGAACAGGACCGCGCCGGGCGGGTCGGGGAGCTTGGCCAGCGGCTGCTTGCGGATGACGGTGGCGACGGCCTCGACCGCATGGGGCGGAGTCCTCCCCTCGACCCGTCGCCTGTCCCCGCTTCCCTGAGACGGTGCAGCGTTGGCCTTCGCCTTTCGAGAGGGTGAGCGTCCATCATAGATGAGAAACATGGCATGACCGGCCTTTGCTCGGCAAGCCGCATAGCGGATCGCTATGGGTTCGGCACCCTCGTCGCGGCAGGCGGATCCCCGTTGGGCCCATGAGCGCGCGGCCCGTCGCCCGATCCGCCGCCCGGGCGCGTCTTGAAAAAGGAAGGTTCCGGAACACGGCCTGCCCCGCGCTGCATCGTGTCGGTCCAGCCCGTCACGGTCAATTCGTGATCGCGCCCGAGGCCGATGATTCGTGCACGAACCCCGCGCCCGTGTTCGAAACGGGCGGATCGAAGCGCCCGCGTCGCGGGCCGAGGGCCGAGGGTGCCACGGCCCGAAGAAACGTCTCCGCCCGGAGATCTCATCCGTGCCTGTCGCGCTGAATCCGTGGCCGCGCACCGGGTTTCATAACGATCGGCTATGTCAGACCCGAAAAATATCATCTCCGCACCGCACGTCCTCGGCTAGCTTGCTCTCTGCAAGGCTTCGGGAGGGAGCATGGCGAAGGCAGCGCATCCAGGCGATTTCGGCGGGCGGGCGGCGAGCGTGGTCGCGCGGCGGCACCTGTCCGGCCCCGATCGCGACGGGCCGCGCGTCGCGTTGGCCCGGCCGGATCGCCGTGCCTCTTAGCGGCGCTTCCCGCCACCGTCGATCCTCTCGCCATCCCCGCTCGGATACCAAGGAACATCAGCTCATGAGCTTGCCATCGTCCTTCGTCTTCAAGGGCCTGCCGACACGCGTCGTGTTTGGCCGAGGCACGATCCAGCGCGTCGGCGAAGAGGTCGAGCGCCTCGGCGCCACCCGCGCGCTCATCCTGTCGACGCCGCATCAGCAAGCCGACGCGGCGGATCTGGCGGAGCGGCTCGGCTCGCTGGCGGCCGGCGTCTTCAGCCGCGCCACGATGCACACGCCGGTGGAGGTGACGCAAGACGCGCTCGAAGCCTACCGGACCGCCGGGGCCGATTGCGTGGTTTCGCTCGGCGGCGGTTCCACGACCGGGCTCGGCAAGGCCATCGCAACGCGCACGGGCGCGGATCAACTGGTGATTCCGACCACCTATGCCGGCTCCGAGATGACCGACATTCTCGGGGAAACCCAAAACGCCCGCAAGACGACGCGGCGCGATCCCTCGATCCTGCCCGAAACCGTCCTCTACGACGCGGACCTGACGCTCGGGCTTCCGCTCGCGCTCAGCGTCACGTCCGGCCTCAACGCCCTCGCGCACGCCGCGGAAGCGCTCTACGCGCCCGACCGCAATCCGATCATCAGCCTGATGGCGCAGGAGGGCTCGCGCGCCTTCGCCCGCGCCCTACCGGCGATCGCGGCCGACCCGGCCGACGCCCGCGCCCGCTCCGACGCGCTCTATGGCGCCTGGCTCTGCGGCGTGGCGCTCGGCGGGTCCACGATGGGCCTCCATCACAAGCTCTGCCACGTCCTCGGCGGCACGTTCGACACGCCCCATGCCGAGACGCACGCGATCATGCTGCCCCACACGGTCGGCTTCAACGCCGCCGTCGCAGTAGCGGAGCTGCGCCCCCTGGCGGAGATCTTCGGGGCCTCGCCGGGCGTCGGCCTGCACGCCTTCGCAACGACGCTCCGCGCGCCGTTGCGGCTGAAGGATCTCGGCCTCGGCGAAGCGGATCTCGACAAGGCGGCCGAGATCGCGGTCGCCAGCCCCTACGCCAACCCGCGCCCGTTCGCGCAAACCGATATCCGCGCGCTGTTGCAGGACGCCTGGGAGGGGCGCCCGCCACAGCTTTGACCCTCCACCACACCAAGCCGTTCCGGGAGGAAATCCATGGCTGACATCACAACCGACGTCCTGATCGTCGGAACCGGCCCCGCCGGCTCGGCCGCCGCCGCGCTGCTGGCGACCTACGGCGTCGAGACGCTCGTCATCAACCGCTACCGCTGGCTTGCGCAGACGCCGCGCGCGCATATCACCAACCAGCGCACGATGGAGGTCCTGCGCGATCTCGGCCGCGAGGTCGAGGACGAGGCCTATCTTTTCGCCGTGCAACAGGAGCTGATGGGCGAGAACGTCTTCTGCACCTCGCTCGCCGGCGAGGAGATCGGTCGCATGAAGAGCTGGGGTCAGCACCCGCTCAGCAAGGCCGAGCACCTTCTCTCCTCCCCCTCCCGCATGAACGACCTGCCGCAGACCTTCATGGAGCCGCTGCTGTTCAAGACGGCCTGTTCGCGCGGCGCTCAAGCGCGGATGTCCACGGAATACCTGTCCCATGTGCAGGACGGCGACGGCGTGACCACCACCTGCCGCGACCGCCTGACGGGCCAGACCTTCACCGTGCGCTCGACCTATCTCCTCGGCGCGGACGGCGGAAATTCCAAGGTCGCCGCCGACCTCGGTCTGCCCTTCGAAGGCAGGATGGGCGTCGGCGGCTCGATGAACATCCTGTTCAAGGCCGACCTCAGCCGCTTCGTCGCCCATCGCCCCTCCGTTCTCTACTGGGTCGTCCAGCCCGGCGCCGATGTCGGCGGCATCGGCATGGGCCTCGTGCGCATGGTGCGGCCGTGGAACGAATGGCTCATCGTCTGGGGCTACGACATCAACCAGCCGCCGCCGGACGTGGACGAGGCCTTCGCGCGAAAGGTCGTGCGCGATCTCGTGGGCAGTCCCGACATCGACCCCGAGATCCGGTCGATCTCCACCTGGACCGTCAACGACATGTACGCGACGCGCCTCTCGCAGGGGCGCGTCTTCTGCCTCGGAGACGCGATCCATCGCCATCCGCCCTCGAACGGGCTGGGCTCGAACACGTCGATCCAGGATGCGTTCAACCTCGCCTGGAAGCTCGCCTTCGTGCTGAAGGGCCATGCGGGTGCGGACCTCCTGGAAAGCTTCAGCCAAGAGCGCGCGCCGATCGCCAAACAGATCGTGACGCGGGCCAATCGGTCGATCGGCGAGTTCGGCCCGATCTTCGGGGCGCTGGGGCTTCTCGATTCGATCGATCCGGTGACGATGCAGGCCAACATGGACGCGCGCTGCGACGACACGGCCGAGGCCGAGGCGCAGCGGGCGGCGATCCGCGAGGCGATCGCCTTCAAGCGATACGAGTTCGACGCACACGGCGTCGAGATGAACCAGCGCTACCGCTCCGGCGCGGTGGCGGCCGGCGGCCAGCCAGAACCCGCCTTCGAAAAGGACGCCGAGTTGCACTACCAGCCGACGACATGGCCGGGCGCACGCCTGCCCCATGTCTGGCTCTACGGCGCGGCTGGCGCGAAGGTCTCGACGCTCGACCTGTGCGGCCACGGCCGTTTCACCCTTCTCACCGGGATCGGCGGTCGGGCCTGGGCGCAGGCCGCTCGCGAGATCGCCGCCGAAACCGGGCTGCCCCTCGCGGCGGAGGTGATCGGGCCGCGCTGCGACTGGCAGGATCTCGGCGGCGACTGGGCGCGCGCGAGCGAAATCCGCGATGGCGGCGCGCTTCTGGTGCGCCCCGACCATCATGTCGCCTGGCGCGCACACGGTCCGGTCGCCGACGCGGGTGCGGCGCTGCGCGAGGCTCTCAACTCCGTTCTTTCGAGGTGATGCGATGACGAGTCAGACCAAGGATGGCGATGGCGGCTTCTTCACCGAGGCGGACTCGGTCGAGGTCGTGACGGCCCGAAACGCCGGGGCGCCGGACAAGCGCCTTCGCGAGGTGATGGAGGTCGTGACCCGCAAGCTGCACGAGGCGGTGAAGGAGATCGAGCCGACGCAGGACGAGTGGTTCGCCGCGATCCAGTTCCTGACGCGGACCGGCCATATGTGCAACGACTGGCGGCAGGAGTTCATCCTCCTGTCGGACGTTCTGGGCGTCTCGATGCTGGTCGACGCGATCAACAACCGAAAGCCGTCCGGCGCCTCGGAAAGCACGGTGCTCGGCCCGTTCCATGTCGCCGACGCGCCCGAAATGCCCATGGGCGCCAATATCTGCCTCGACGGCAAGGGCGAGGACATGCTGGTGCATGGCCGGATTCTCGACACCGAAGGCCTGCCCATCGCAGACGCCCTGATCGACGTCTGGCAGGCCAATGACGAGGGGTTCTACGACGTCCAGCAGAAGGGCATCCAGCCCGACTTCAATCTGCGCGGCGTGTTCCGCACCGGGCCGGACGGGGCCTATCGCTTCCGGGCGGTGAAGCCGAAATTCTATCCGATTCCCGATGATGGCCCGGTGGGCAAGCTGCTCGGCGCGCTCGGCCGCCATCCCTTCCGGCCCGCCCATCTGCATTACATCGTCAAGGCACCGGGCTTCGAGGCGCTGACGACGCATATCTTCGACCCCGACGATCCCTATATCGGCTCCGACGCCGTGTTCGGCGTGAAGGAAAGTCTGCTCGCCGAGTTCCGGCGGATCGACGATCCGGCCCGGGCGGACGCGCTGGCATTCCGCCACGGCTGGTTCTGGGAGGTCGAGCACGACTTCGTTCTGGCCCGCAATGGCGCCGGGCAGCCCGATGGCACGGTGGATCAGAAGGCATCCACACGGTGAGGCCCGCCCGCCAAGCGGGATGATGGCGGAAAGCGCTCGGCGGGAAGCGGTCAGCGCGCCGCTCCCGCCTTTCGTCTCCTCCGTTCCGGAGCGGTCCGATTTTGCCCGAGCCGTGCTAGGCGCTCAGCCGGTCGAGCGTCGCCCCCCGCTCCGCATTGGCCGCGACGGGGGAAGCCGCGCGCCGTCCCAAGAACCGGAGAAGCGGCGAGCTTGCGCGCCGCGCAGGCTCCGCCTCCCGGCTTTGCGGCATCGCCCCGCCGCCTTGCGCGGCGGCCGCGTCCGGCACCTTGAAGAAGCCGGCTCGAACATTGAGAGAGCGAGCTTCGCTGGACAGCTGTTCGGCGGTTGCCGCCATCTCGCTGGCCGCGCTGGCATTGGCCTGCGTGACCTGATCGAGCTGCACGATGGCCTGATTGATCTGCTCCGCGCCCACCGATTGTTCGCGGCAGGCCGCCGAGATTTCCGTCACGAGTTCGGCGGTGCGGCGAATATCGGGGATCAGATGGCCGAGCAGCGCACCGGCTTCTTCGGCCACCACGAGGGTTTCGCCCGACAGCTTGCCGATTTCCTGCGCCGCGACCTGGGAGCGCTCGGCGAGCTTGCGCACCTCGGAGGCGACCACCGCGAAACCCTTTCCGTGATGGCCCGCGCGGGCCGCCTCGATCGCGGCGTTCAGCGCCAGAAGGTCGGTCTGGCGGGCGATGTCCTCCACGATCGCGATCTTCTCGGCGATCATGCGCATGGCCTCGACGCTGCGTGCCACGGCCTTGCCGCCGCGCTCGGCGCTTTCGGCGGCGGTGGAGGCGATCTTCTCGGTCTGCGAGGCGCTGTCGGCGTTCTGGCGGACATTGGCCGTCATCTGCTCCACGGCGGCGGAGGCTTGTTCGCTGGCCGCCGCCTGTTCGCTCGAGCCGGAGGACAATTGCTCTGCGGTGGCGGCGGACTGCATCGAGCCGGCGGCCACCTGCTGGGCCGACACGGTCACCTCGACGGCGGTTTCGCGCAGGCGCTCCGTCATCACCGACATGGCGCGCAGGAGATCGGCGATCTGGTCCGTTCCCCGTGCCTCGACATTCGCGGTGAGGTCGCCGCGACCGATGGCTTGGGCCTGCACGACCGAGCGGCTCAAACGCCGGGCGATCGAGCGGGACAGGAGGATCGCGACGCAAACGCCGATCAGGAACGCGACCATCATGGAGGCGATCAGGAACCAGACGGTGTTGACGAAACTTTCCCGCCCGCTGGCGATATACTCGTCGGAGATCGACTTGGCGCGGGTCGCCAGTTCGCTGACACGTTTCGAAACGGCCGTCATCAGCGGACGTTGCTCGGTGTCGGCGGCGGTGATGAATCGGGCATTGCGATTCTCGAGTTCGAGATCGCCGGCTTGACGCAAGGCCGCCGCCTGCCGGGTCCATTGCGCATCCAGGGCCCGAACGGCGTCCGACGCGGGAACCAGCCCGCCGAGAGCGGACAGATCGGCCCGAACCTGCGCAATCTGCCGGTCGAGCTCCTTACTGGCCAGCTGGCTCAGTGCCTCGTCCTTCTCGACCGAAACGGCAAGGGCCGCCAGAGCGGCGCGGGTCATCGCCAGTTCCGCCCTCAGGCGCGCCGCGCGCGCCTCCGCCCCGCTCGCGCCCGCCATGGCCCCGTCGAGCAACTTCGTTTCCTCTTCAAGACCGGCCTGTCCCAGGCGGAGCGCGTTCTGGGCTTCGTTGGGATCGGTCTCGATCGCCATCGCCATCATCTTGTCCGTGACGGGTTTGAGCTGGGTCATAGACGTGCGGATGTCGGACACTTCGGCCAGGTGGTCCGGGCTGACGGCACCGAGGTAGCGCTCGACCAGAGTATCGATATTCTTCCAGGCAGCTTCATGCTGCGCTTGGAAGCTGTCACGCGTCTTTGCATCGTCGGCCAGCATCACATAGCGACTGAAACGCCGAAGACGCTCCAGCTCCGTCAGAATCTGGTTGGTCGTCTCCATCTGGACGAAGGGACGGTGGGTGAAAAGACTCAGTTGCTCGTTGCTTTGCACGAGCGAGGTGTAGCCGGCGTAACCTACAAATCCGGTCATCGCCAGAACTGCAAGAAACCCGGAGCCGAGTTTAGTTCCGATACCAATCTTCATGAGCCTACATGCTCCAACCCACGTGCCGGATCGTTCCGAAACACCTTCCCCACAATAATATGAGATCTGTTTATTTTTAGAGAACTGGCGTGGATGTAAGTGCCGATTATCATAAGTACAGATTGCTTTAGTCTCGCCACTCATTGATCAAATCCGGAAGATGACGGCGCCAGCGATGCAGATGGCGCAGAGGAAGGTGTGGGCGCATCTGACCTGCCACTGAGTTTTTCTTCCACGTTGGACGAGGGTCCGCCCCCATCAGGGACGGATGGCATGAAGCGAACGGGCTCCGTTGCGAAAGTTTTGAGGGCCTGTTGGCGCCTGTTAGCGCCTGGGTCTGACTCTATGTCGCTGGCTTTTCCGGTGAGGGAGAGCTGGGATGCTGAGCGAAGAGCAGTGGTCTGATCTGGAACCACTGATCGAGGTGTGTCGCCCTTACGCCAAGGTGCCGAGCCAGCACCTGCGGCGGACGGTCGAGGCAATCCTCTGGCGTTTCCAGAACGGAGCGACGTGGCGATCCTTGCCGGCCGAGTTTGGCCCGTGGTGGATGGCAGCGCAAACCTTCATCCGTTTGGCACGGCTCGGCGTCTGGAAAAAGCTGCTGGCACTGGTTCGGGAGCGCAGCGTCAGGCTCGGCATGGTGTTCCTGGACGGAACCAACGTCCGAGCACATCAGAAGGCAGCAGACGCCAGCCGAAAGGAGGATTTGCACAGCACTCAACGATTGAAACAAGCCGTCCGGCGGTTTTCCGGGCTCCTCGATCTCGGGCTCATGCTGGGAAACAAGCCCCCGGCCTCGGATCGACGGTCTCGCTCGGGACCGTTCAGAGCATGCGTGTCAGCACGTCCCTCTCGCTACCCGCATGCAGCACACGATGCTTGAGCGCGCCCGCCACATGAAGCGCGACACATGTGAGCAGAATGTAGGCGCTGTAGCGGTGCAACGTTTGAAAGAGGGGAAACAGCGCGTCGTTCTTCGGCAGGAACTCCGGCAGGCGCGAGACCACGAAGAACGGCACACCGTCGCTCTGTGTGAACACGCTCGACATGGCGTATCCGAACATCGGTGTGAGAAGCGTCAGGGCGATCATCAGCCGTTGTGTCGCCATGGAAAGCTTGCGCTCCCACGGCCTCAGCTCATGCGCCTCGCGCGGCAGCCGTACGCGCTCGCGCCAGCGCACGACGAGATGCACCATCGCGAGCAGCCAGACGAGCAGGCCGAACTGCTTGTGATTGGGGTAGAGCCAGGCGGCTACAGCGTCGTCCTCCGCTCGTCCGGTCATGAACCAGCCGCAGGCGATGAGCCCGAGGATGAGAACCGCCCGCGACCAGTGCAGAACGCGAAGCGACAGGGGGTAGCGCAAGGCTGGGGCGGAAACGGGGTGAACCATGGGCGATCTCGTTTGCGGTCGGCGCGCCGACGGCGTGCGGCAGGGCCGCAGCAGAGCATCGCCGTGTCGCGTTGGCGTGCAGGATTCGTGGAGGTTCGGTGGATGCCGTTCGATGCACGAGCCTGCTCCCGCGAGGAATGCGGAGCGCCCTTATCGACGCACGCCGTGTCCGTGAACGCGTGTCATCCAGCCAACGCCCGCCCCGGCGGCGAACGTTGCGATGCTCGCCACGAGAATGACGGCCATGACCGCCCGGTCGAACGCGGCGAACGCCGCCTTCCTGAATCCGTCGGACAATCCGTCCGGCAACGCCGCGGCTGCGACGAGCGCTTCGTCGAGGCTGTCGAATGCCGTCGGCGCCACCACCAGTCCTTCTGGCACGGCCAGGGACCCGCCATAGACGGCGGTGAGGACGCTGCCGAGAACCGCGATGCCGATTGCTCCGCCGAGCTCGAAGGACAGCTCCTCGATCGAGGCTGCCATGCCGGCCCGGTCGGCGGGCGCGCTCGACATGATGACGCCGGACGCCGCGGTCATCGTTGCGCCCAGCCCCGCTCCCAGAAGCACGAAGCCCGGCACCTGCCATGTCAGGTGCGCGTCGTAGGTCAGTCCCGACAGCGCAAGGCCGAGGCCGGCAAGAAGCAGGCCGCCACAGAGAATGTTTGTCGCGCCCAGGCGCGGCACCACGGCTCCTGCGATCGGCCCGGTCACGAAGGCCGCCAACGGGATCGGCAGCGCGAACAGGCCGGCCTCCAGCGGGCTCAAGCCCAGCACGAGTTGAAGACGCTGCGAGAGGACGAGCATGAAACCGATCAGCGCGAATGTCGCGACGAGAGCCGTCGCGACGCCCGCAGTGAAGTTGCGGTCTCGGAACAGCGAGAAGTCGATCAACTTGTGCCGGGCGCGATCTTGGCGCCGCTTGAAGAGGAGGAAGGCCACGACGCCGACAAAGACCGCCAGGAGGGCGTGCAACAGCGACGCGTCGCGTCGAGCTGCTTCCTTGACCGCGTAGGCGATGGCCACGAGTCCCACCAGCACCTGGAAGGAGCCGAGAAGATCCCAGGGACGTGTGGACTGACCGGGACGCGACGGCATCAGCCAGGCGCCGAGTGCGAGGGCCAGCAAGACCACGGGAACGTTGATCAGGAACACCGATCCCCACCAGAGGCGTTCGAGCAGGAGGCCACCCACGACGGGTCCCAGCGCCGCGCCGCCGGACGCGACCGCCGCCCAGACACCAATCGCGAAGGAACGCTCCTGTTCGTTCTCAAAGGTCAGCCTGATAATCGAGAGCGTCGCGGGCATCATCGCGGCCGCTCCGACGGCAAGGAGTGCGCGGGCGCCGATCAGCACCACCGGCGTCGGCGCAAAGGCGGCCAGCAAGGACGCGACACCAAAGACCGCCAAGCCCGACAGGAACAGGCGTTTATGCCCGAGACGGTCCCCCAGCGTGCCGAGTCCCGGCAGGAGCCCGGCCATGACCAGCGGATAGGCGTTGACGACCCAGAGCTTCTCGGACGCGGTCGCCGACAGGTCCGCCGTCAGCCTTGGCAGGGCGGCGTAGAGGACGGTGACGTCGATGGTGATCAGCAGGAGGGCGCTGGACAGGATGGCCAGCACCAGCCAACGGCTTCCGGCAAGGGTCTCGGTCATGGATCGGGCTTTCGGAAACGGGACGGGAGCGGACACCGGGACGGCGTCACGTCGCTTGGGAAGCGATGGTCGAGTCGGCCGTCAGACGGTGCGGACAGGGGACGCGGCATCCCGGCGGGCGACACGATCGGGCGGACCGGACGTGGTCAGGGCGATTTCGAACAAGGCGCCACCTCCTGGCGCCGGGCGGTAGCGCAGGTTCCCCCCGTGCGCCTCGACGATGGCGCGCACCACCGAAAGGCCGAGGCCGTTGCCGCCGACCTCCCGGGAGCGCTCGGGATCCCCGCGCACGAAAGGGTCGAAGACGCGGGCGGCCAGTTCGGGAGTCAAGCCCGGGCCATGGTCGGCCACACCGAGAAGAACCGTACGCTCCGACACGCCGAGCGAGATCGTGATCGCGCCCCCAGCGCCATGCCGCCGCGCGTTGGTGACGAGTGCGAGAAGGGCCTGGCGGATGCGCGTCGCGTCGACTCGGACGATGACGTCGGCAAGGTCGAGCCGAACCGGAAACCCGGCCGCCGCCAGGTCGGGTCCGGCGAACTCGGCCAGCTCGGCCACCACCACAGCAAGGTTCACGTCCTCCCGGTGCAGGTCGAGATGTCCGCTGTCGGCCAACGTCACGGTGCGCAGGTCCTCCACCAGCCGGGCCAGGCTGTCCACCTGTAGCACCAGCCCACGCAGCGACCGCTCGTCCGGCTCGAACACGCCGTCGATCATGCCCTGAAGACGGCCCTTAAGGATGGTCAGCGGCGTGCGCAGCTCGTGCGCGATCGTGGCGTTCCAGAGCGCCATGTCGGCCGCCATGTCCTGAAGGCGCTGGGCCATAGTGTTGAAGTCGTCGACCAGTTCCGCCGTTTCGCCAAGCGAGCGGTCGCCGGGCTCGGCGCGCGCCGACAGGTCGCCGTCAGCGATGCGACGGGCGCTCAGGGCTAGCGTTTCCAGCGGCTCGAGGATGCGACGCGCGAGGCGAAGAGCGACGAAGACCGCGATCGGCAACGTCACCAGGATGGCTGCGCCGAGGATGGCAAGGTCCGTCAGCGTCAGCCCGCCGTCGTCCGACTCCAGACGAGGATAGAAGGCGATCATCACCGTGTAGGCGAGATAGGTCCCGAAAAAGACAATCAGGCCGGCGACCACGGTGATCGCGGACATGGCGAGGAGGATCTGGCGGCCGAGGCCGACGGGAAGCTTCATGGCTTCAGACCATCAGCCGGTAGCCAACGCCGCGCACGCCAGGCAGCAGACCCACACCACCAGACTGCTCCAGCTTCCGCCGCAGCTTGCTGAGATGACTGTCCACGGTGCGGTCGAGCGCGTCCGACCCCGGCAGGCAGGCGTCCACCAACTCGCTTCGCGTGAACACCTTGGTCGGGCTGCGCGCCATGTGGGCGAGAATGCGGAACTCGGTCAGCGTCAGTGCGAGCGGCGCCTCGCCGAGGCTCGCCTGATAGGCGTCGAGGTCGATCGACAGGTCCCCGACCCGAAGAACGCCTGCGGCGCTGGCAAGGCCCGACCGGCGGAGCACCGCCTTGGCACGCGCCACGACCTCGATCGGGTTGAAGGGCTTCACCACGTAGTCGTCCGCGCCAATGCGCAGTCCCTGCAACCGGTCGATGTCCTTGTCGAGCGCGGTGATCATGATCGCAGGCGTCTGGCCCCGGCGGCGCAGCTCGGCCAGCACCTCCCATCCATCGAGACGCGGCATGGTGACGTCGAGGAGCACGAGGTCGGGCTTTAGCGCGAGATGGAGGTCGAGCGCGGTGCGGCCGTCGCGTGCCTGCACTGTGCGGAACCCCTCGCGGGTCAGGTAAGCGTCGAGGATCGCTGCGATCTCGATGTCGTCCTCGGCGATCAGGACCAGGGATGTCATGGCGGTGGTTCTCCTTGGCATCGATGGATGCCACCGGCCGGTGCCGACGTCGAGCGCCCCGCGGCCGTCTCCACACAACCGCAACACGGGCTCCACGTGGGCTCGACGGAGAGGGAGGATGGAAGCGTCGTCGCACCGCCGCGACCTGCCCAATGCTCTGGACCTATAGTGATGCCAGCCCTGCGCCGTCTTTCGATCCGCGCCGCCCTCGCCACTGCCGCGCTGCTGCTCGGCGCCTGCACCAAGGGCGAGAGCGGCCCGGCTGAGGCCGAGGGACCCGCCGATCCGCCGCCGCGCGTCGCGGTGCTCACCGTCGAGCCACACCGCGTCGTCGTCACCGACGAGTTGCCCGGCCGCGTCTCGGCGCTGCGCACGGCCGAGATCCGCCCGCAGGTCTCCGGCATCGCCCAAAAGGTTCTCTTCACCGAAGGCTCGGAAGTGACAGCCGACCAGCCGCTCTTCCAGATCGATCCCGCTCCGCTCGTGGCCGATGTCGAGGCGGCAGAGGCGGTGCTGACCCGCGCGCAAGCCGACCTCCTCAATGCCGGGCTCAAGTACGACCGCATCCAGGCCCTGTCCGATGCGCGGACGGCGAGTGCCGCCGCGCTCGGCGACGCGACGGCCGCGCTTGCTCAAGGGAAGGCGAACGTCGCCGAAGCCACGGCCACCCTGACGCGCCGCAAGCTGGAGCTTGCGCACGCGACCGTGCGCAGCCCCATTCCGGGGCGCATCGGCCAGGCGCTCACCACCGAGGGGGGCCTCGCCTCGGTCGGCGGCACGGCGGCCCTCGCCGTCGTCCAGCAGCTCGATCGCGTCTATCTCGACGTGCGCCAACCCTCGATCCGCCGCGAGGCTTTGGAGGACATGGCGGCGAGCGGGCGCAGCGAGGACGCCGGCACGCTCGGCATCGACATCTTCACGATCGCGGGCAAGCCCTACGAGTTTCCCGGCAAGGTCCTGTTCTCCGACACGACGGTGGATCCTGGAACGGGCAGCCTCTCCCTCAGGGTCGTGGTGCCCAATCCCTATCGCCAGCTCCTGCCCGGCATGTACCTGCGCGCCCGGGTACCGAGCGCCGTCTATCCAGCCGCCCTGACCGTACCGCAGCAGGCGGTCACGCGCGATGCGTCCGGCAAGCCGCAATTGACCGTCCTGGCGTCCGACAACATGGCCGCGCCCCGCGCGGTCGAACTCGGGCCGTTGGTCGAACGACGCTACGTGATCCTGTCGGGCCTGTCGGCCGGGGAGACCGTCGTGGTCGAGGGGCAGGACCGTGCAGGAGCCGGCCGTCCCGTCGCGCCCGTCCCCTACCAGTCCGCCGCTTCCCCGACCGAAGGCTGAGACCCTCCCCATGCCGCAATTCTTCATCGACCGGCCGGTCTTTGCCTGGGTCGTCGCGATCTTCATCACGCTCGCGGGCCTTGCCGCGATCCCGCAGCTTCCCGTCTCGCGCTTCCCCACGATCGCGCCGCCAAGCGTCAGCATCAGCGCCAGCTACACGGGCGCCGGCCCGCAGACGGTCGCCGACAGCGTGGTCGCGCCGATCGAGCGCGAGCTCTCGGCGGTCAAGAACCTCCTTTACTTCGAGTCCTCCGCAGACGCGACGGGCAACGCCAGCATCACCGCGACCTTCAAGAGCGGCACGGACTCCGAACTCGCGCAGATCGACGTCCAGAACCGCCTGAAGGCCGTCGAGTCGCGCCTGCCGGAGCCCGTCCGCCGGGCCGGTCTCTCCGTCGAGTCCGCCTCGTCCGGCTTCCTGATGATCGTGACGCTGCGCTCCGAGGGCGGCAAGGTCGGAACGCTCGCGCTCGACGACTATCTCGCACGCAGCCTGTCGCCCGAACTGAAGCGCGTGGCGGGCGTCGGCCGGGTCCAGTCCTTCGGCTCGGAAGCGGCGATGCGGGTCTGGGTCGATCCGGCGCGTCTCGTCTCCTATTCTGTCTCGATGGCCGAGATCGTGCAGGCGATCCAGACGCAGAACGTGCAGGTCGCGCCCGGCCGACTCGGCGAGGCGCCGACCGTTCCCGGCCAGGCCGTCAGCGTGCCCCTGACCCTCAGCGGCCAGTTGGAGACGCCGGACGCCTTTCGGGCCATCGTCCTGCGCTCCAACCCGGACGGCTCCAAGCTCACGCTCGGCGACGTCGCCGAAGTCGCGGTCGGGCCTCAGACCATGGGCTTCTCGATCTTCGACGACGGCAAGCCGGCGACCGCCGCGGCGATCCAGCTCGCGCCCGGCGCCAACGCCGTCGCGACCTCGGAAGGCGTACGTGCGCGCCTGGCCGAGCTCGCGCCCTCGATGCCGGACGGCATCTCCTACGCCGTCTCCTACGACACCGCGCCCTTCGTGAAGCTCTCGATCGCCAAGGTCGTCCATACGTTCCTTGAGGCGATGGTGCTGGTCTTCCTGATCATGCTCCTGTTTCTCCAGAACGTGCGCTATACGCTCATCCCGACGATCGTCGCGCCCATCGCGCTCCTCGGCACGTTCGCGGTGATGTGGGCGATCGGCTACTCCGTGAACGTTCTCACCATGTTCGGCATGGTGCTGGCCATCGGCATCATCGTCGACGATGCGATCGTCGTGGTCGAGAACGTCGAGCGGTTGATGGCGACCGAAGGCCTGTCCCCGCGCGATGCGACGCGCCGCGCCATGCGCGAGATCACCGGCGCCGTCATCGGCATCACCCTCGTCCTCGTGGCGGTGTTCCTGCCGATGGGCTTCGCCACCGGATCGGTCGGCGCGATCTACCGCCAGTTCACGGTGTCTCTTGCCGTGTCGATCCTGTTCTCGGCCTTTCTCGCCCTCAGTCTGACGCCCGCGCTCTGCGTGACGATCCTGAAGCCCCTTGCCGCGCATCACGAACGCCGGGGCTTCTTCGCCTGGTTCAACCGCGGCTTCGACGCGCTGACGATGCGCTATGTCGGGTGGGTCGGCTGGCTGGTAAAGCGCGGCTTGCGCGTCATGCTCCTCTACGGCGCGATTGTCGCGGCGCTCGCCTACGGTTTTGCCACTTTGCCCACGGCCTTCGTACCGGACGAGGACCAGGGTACGTTCATGACCTCCTTCAGCCTGCCGGCGGACGCCACGGCCGAGCGCACCCGAAAGCTCGTGGAGCGCTACGACGCCCACGTCATGGCGCGCCCCGACATCGCGGGGAACCTGTCGATCATGGGTTTCGGCTTCACCGGCTCGGGGCCCAACGCCGCCATGGCCTTCACGAGCCTCAAGGACTTCGACAAGCGCACCGGCAGCACCGACACCGAGATTGCCGCCGCGACGGACGCGATGCGGCAAGCCACCGAAGGCGATGTCCTCGTCATGAAACCGCCCGCCATCGAAGAGCTCGGCACCACGGGGGGCTTCGCGCTTCGGCTCGTCGACCGCGCGGGCCGCGACGTGGCGGAGCTGCGGGCGGCGTCCGAGACGTTGGTGGCGCAGGCCGCCAAGAACCCGAAGCTTGCCGACGTGCGCGTCGACGGCCTGCCCGGCGGCCCGACCGTGCGGCTCGACGTCGACCGCGAGAAGGCCGGGGCGCTCGGCCTGTCCTTCTCCGCCATCACCGACGCGCTCGGCGCCGCCATGGGATCGACCTATGTCAACGACTTTCCAAGCGCCGGCCGCCTTCAGCAGGTCATCGTCCAGGCACGGGCGCAGGACCGGATGCAGGTCGAGGACGTCCTCAAGCTCAACGTGCGCAACGACAAGGGCGGGATGGTTCCCCTCTACGAAGTTGTGACGCCCCGGTGGTCGGTCGCACCGCTCCAACTCAACCGCACCAACGGCTATCCCTCGCTCAGCATTTCCGGGGATGCCGCGCCGGGCGTATCGAGCGGCACGGCGATGCGTGAGATGGAGCGGCTTGCCGCAGAACTGCCCGGAGGGTTCGGCGTCGAATGGGTCGGCCAGTCGCTTCAGGAGCGCCAGTCGGGCTCGCAGGCGCCGATCCTCCTCGGCATCTCCTTCGTGGTCGTGTTCCTGGTGCTCGCCGCGCTCTACGAGAGCTGGGCCATCCCGCTGGCCGTCATGCTGGTCGTGCCGCTCGGGGTCGTCGGCGCGGTCGCGGCCGTGCACGTGCGGGGCCTGGAGAACGACGTGTTCTTCAAGGTCGGGCTCATCACCCTGATCGGCCTGTCGGCCAAAAACGCCGTGCTCATCGTCGAGTTCGCCCGCCAGCTTCGGGGCGAGGGCCAGGGGCTCGTCGAAGCGGCACGGGAGGCGGCGCGGCTGCGCCTGCGCCCGATCGTGATGACCTCGCTCGCCTTCGCGCTCGGCATCGTGCCGCTCGTGGTGGCCCGCGGCCCGAGTTCGGAAACGCAGAACGCGCTCGGCACCGGCCTCTTCGGCGGCATGATCTCGGCGACCGTTCTCGCCGTCCTGTTCGTGCCGGTGTTCTTCGTCCTCGTCATGCGTCTGGCCGAGCGCCGGTCGAAAACCCCAGCGCAGGCGAGCCCGGCGCCGGCCGGTCTCTGATCTCGAACTCTCGCGGGCGCCCGGCTCCACCCAAGGCCCGCCCATTCTTGCCAAGGAAACGTCCCATGATCTCCAAACCGGCACCCGGCCGCATCACCCTCGACATCGCGCAGGAGAGCGACCTGCCGCGCTTGCGCAAGGACCTTCAGGACGCCTTCGCGATCGCGGTCGTGGAAACCTTCGGATCGCTTGATGAGGGTCCGATCCCGTCGGACGAGGACGTGGCCGCCTCCTTCGCCGAGCCGAACGCCGTGGTCCACCGTATTCTCGAGGACGGCCGGTGGGTCGGCGGTGCGGTCGTCTCGATCGACGCCGAGACGCGGCACAACGCGCTCGACTTCTTCTATGTCGGCGCGGGCGAGCTCGGCCGGGGCATCGGCCGCGGGGCTTGGAAAGCGATCGAATCCGCCTACCCGGACACCGAGGTCTGGACCACCCACACGCCGTACTTTGAGAAGCGCAACATCCACTTCTACGTCAACGTCTGCGGCTTCCACATTGTGGAGTACCATCATGCCGGTCACCCCGACCCGAACCGCCCGAACGAACCGAATCTGCCGGGCGGCGATGGAATGTTCCGCTTCGAGAAGCGGATGTAAGATGCCGGACCGGTCCGAACTCGTTCGCTTCCGTTCCTCCCAATTTGACAGCAGACAGACGGCATTCCACGCCGTCCAGTCTCTGGCGGCTGAGGAAGCGGACCAACCGCTATCGACGCCATGTCGTCATTCGAGGTGCCTAGGCCGCCAGTCTCGAAGCCGACGTCGAGCGCTCAACACAGCGATTTAGACGGTGTGCTGATGGAGCTGCCTCGCCCATTCCGATCCCATCATGGGAGGGCCCAACCGGGTCGATCCCGAAGAGAAGCGCGACAGCCAAGGGATCCCACATCACCAAGGGCAAACATCATTTCAGGAGCGCTTCACCTCAACACGCCGAATAGAGAAAAGCCCGCCAAATTCCTGCCTTATGCCCCCGACTGTAGCCGCCGCGAGCACCGAGGCTTGCATCCCCAATGGCTATTAGCAACGGAGCCGTTTCCCGAGCTTACTGCGGAAGAGGTTGATGCTGGGTGCTCGGATTGACGATTTCACGCGGATTTGCCGGGTAAGTCGGTCCACCGTACTGTGTGTTGTCGTTAGAGACCATGGTCCAAGACGAGAAGAAGGCCTCCACGGTCGTTCCGAATAATATGGCCAAGAGGTAGATCGTGCTAGCGCTTGCCCTGTTCTGTCCGGTCTCATATTTCAGAATTTGCTGTGGTGTCACACCCAGATAGGCGGCGACGTGGTTCACAGGCTGTCGGCGAGCTGTTCGTAACTCCCGAATCCTGCGACCGATATTTCTGTCGATCTCCTCGCGCATTGCCCTTCTCCCTCTCCAAGACCCTTCCGTCAAAAACACAAAAGTTCAACTGTACGTGGTCTTTCCATCTTATGGAGTGTCGGATCGACCGGATAACTGTTTAATGGCAGTACTATGGGGAGCGTTACCCACGACGGGAGAGGTGCGCTCTGGTCCAGGCAGCCTCGGGGCTTTCCGCCGTTCCGACGCGATCGGTTTCCCTTGGAGCTTTCACCTCCTTCCGGGCGAATGTCTGCAGCTTTTCCTGTAGCTGCTGGACCGTTTGCGATTGACCCGTTCGGGCTGGCGAGGGCGTGTCGCCCTGCGCGTCAGGCGAAAGACTATGCGAGCGTTTGGGGTCGGTGATCTGGAAGAATGCCACCCCCTCGGCCAGACGTCCGGCCTCGGCCGAGAGCTGGTGGGCCGTCGCGGCCATCTCGTTTGCCGCCCCAGCATTCGTCTGCGTGACCTGGTCGAGTTGCTGGATCGCCTGGTTGATCTGCTCGATGCCGACCGCTTGCTCCCGGCACGCTGCGGAAATCTCCGACACGAGTTCGGCTGTGCGCTGGATATCAGGCACGAGATCGTTGAACATACGCCCCGCATCCTGCGCGACCTTCAGCGTCTCTCCCGAAAGTTCACTGATTTCTGCGGCCGCCGTTTGGCTTCGCTCGGCCAGCTTTCGCACTTCCGAAGCGACCACCGCAAAGCCCTTGCCGTGCGCCCCGGCGCGCGCGGCCTCGATCGCAGCATTGAGCGCCAGGAGATCGGTCTGTCGCGCGATCTCTTGGACGACGCGCACCTTCTCCGCGATCGTTGCCATCGCTTGAAGAGAACCCGCGATAGCCTCGCGGCTCTTCTGCGCACTGACGGCCGAGATTTTGGCCATCTTCTCCGTCTGCGAGGCGTTCTCCGCGTTTTGGCGGACATTGGCCGTCATCTCTTCGACGGCAGCGGAAGCCTGTTCTGACGCTGCGGCCTGCTCCGTCGAGCCGGATGAGAGTTGTTCGGCGGTCGCTGCAGATTGGGTCGAACCGGCTGCAACCTGGGCGGCTGATAGGCGGATATCGCTGACGATGCCAGACAGATGCTCGCTCATACTGTTCATCGAGTGTAAGAGTTCGCCGACCTCGTCGGAACTCCGTACGGCGACGCTCTGAGAAATGTCGCCGGATCGGATCGCTTCGGACAGGTTCACGGCGCGCCGCATCCCGCGACTCATCGATAGCGACATCCAGACCGCCGCTGCCCCACCCATCAGCAGCGCCGCAAGAACGAGCGACGCGAGCACCAGACGGGTCGAGAGGTAACTCTCATCAATCCCGTCGCGCATGGCCTGCGCCTTCTTCCCTTCCGCCGCAATCAAATCCTGCAGGGTGCGAACCAAAGCCAGCGTTTTGGGTCGCACCTGATTGATCGCGATATCGATGGCCTTGGCATCCGTATTGGATGCACCGAGATCAAAAATCGTCTTCACTACCGGAACGATAGCGGACCATCGATCCATCACCGCGCGAACTTGCGAGGCGGAGGACTCGCTCGATACCGTTGCCGCCACGGTTCTCAAATCCCTGTCGAGACCTTGCAGCGTGGCCTCGAACTCGGTCCGAAGCTCTTGGATGCGTTCCTCCTTCGTTTCCGCAATAACGGAGACCATAAGAAACCGCAGATGTTCGAACGTGGGATGAAGATTGGACAGCACGGTGCGAGCCGTCGGATCGAGCTCCTGGGTGGGGACCACGCTCTCCAGCTTGTCGATCGCCTCCGCCATCTCGTCTCCCATCGGGCGGCCTTTCTTGGCTTCCCAATCGAGAGCGCTGACGATGGTATTCTGCTTCGACAATTCGACTGCCGCTTGCGCGCTCGCCCACCAGTCGTTCAAAGCCAGGATGGCTTGATCGGCCCGCTGGGTTTCTTCGTTCGCCATCTCGCCAAGCTGGTGGCGGTACGACGTGAGGATCGGGGCGATTGCATCCATCGCCTCCTTGATCGCATTTTCGCGATCGTTCTTGAGGGACACGTCGCCCACCATCATCAAAGCGTTCAAGCTTCGCCCCATGCCCTGCATGAGCTGCGCAGCATCTCCCAGTCTCAGAGCTGTTTCATAAGGTCCAGCGGCGAATTGTTTCATCGCATCGTTCGCAGAACCCAAGCGAGAAATCCCGATATATCCAGAAAAACCCAGCATCGACAGAACTGCGGCAAAAGAAATACCGATCTTTGCTTTTACGGATACGCGCATAACACCCTCAATTGGCTTCGTTTGTAATTATGATGCGGATTCCCCAAATTCATGATGCAAAAACATCGTTTTTTCGTACACAGCAATAATACCTAGCGTACGTGCCATTTTCAAAAAGCTGGTTAAAAGCCCGTCAACAGGAATACTAACATAGATATATTTGTAAATGTCCGATATCTCTGGTGCTTACGTGAGTATTATTTGATTTTTGCGTGGTGCGAAAAAATAGAACGCGAGAAGGTCACGCTCGAAGACAATCGTCGCCAAGCAAGGTGTTTAAGACCTGTGAAGACGAGACATCAGCTCAGGAGCGCTCGACCTCGACACGCCGAAGCGAGACGACCCGTCAACAAACGCCGTCGACAATCATTCCGACCTGATCATCCTGCGCGGTATGAATGTTCTTTCTGGCTGAACCCGGACGATGCCGCCTGACGCACCGATTTTGCCGCCCGATACGTTGCCGCCCTCCGGCCTCTCCCTTATTCTACGAGATGAAACAATATTCACTAGGAGGAATTCCGTGACGGCATTTCGAACCGAATTCGAGGTTCAGTGGGGAGACTGCGATGCGGCGGGCATCGTGTTCTACCCCAACTACTTCTACTGGATGGACTCGACCTTCCAGCGGTTGCTCGCCTCGCGGGGCCTCGGGCAGCGCGAGTTGCAGGCGCGCTTCGGCGCGGTGACGCCTCTCGTGGATGTCGGTCTCGCCTTCAAATCGCCGGTGACCTTCGGCCAGATCCTCACGATCGACGTTACCCTGACCGAGTGGCAGGAACGCCGATTGCGGCTAGATTACCGGATCGAATGCGAAGGGCGCCTGGCAGCCGAAGGTCACGAGGTGCGAGCCTGGGCGCTGACGGGGGGCGAGAAGCTCAAGGGTGCCCCCGTACCGGACGAGTTCAGGAAGATGCTGACATGAAAGACGACATCGAGGCCGCCACCGACCAGCACGCGCGCGGTGGCATCCAGGCGCTCGACACCGCTCTCGTCGTGCTGAAGGGCCTGGCGATGTTCGACGGGCCGGTGACGCTGACGGACCTCGCGCGCGCCGTCGGTATGCCGTCCAGCAAGATCCATCGCTATCTCGCGAGCTTCATCCATGCCGGGTTCGCGCAGCAGACGGAGCGGTCCGGTCGCTACCAGCTCGGTCCCTTCGCCGCCGCCATGGGGGTCGCGGCGCTGAGCCAAAGCGATTTCGTCAATCAGGCCGCCGACGCGTTGCCGGACCTCGGCGAGCGCACGGGTCTCACCGCCCTCCTCTCGGTCTGGTCGCGCCAAGGCGCGATGGTCGTGCGTTGGTACCGGGCACCGAGCCCGCTGGTCACATCCTTCGGTCTCGGCAGTTCGCTGCCGCTCCTGACCTCGGCGAGCGGGCGTGTCTTCCTCGCCTACCTGCCGACGCGGATGACGGAAGCGCGTACGGCCCTCGAAATGGAACACGCGCACGAGACGGGCGCTTCGTGGCCGGGGCTTCAACTGACGGGCGCGGGAATCGAGGCGCTGGTCGCCGACATACGGGAGAAGGGGTTCGCCTCTGTGGATGGTCAGTTCGTGCCGGGCCTGCGGGCCGTCGCCGCGCCCATCCTGAACTGGCAGGGCGAGGCCGAGGCGGCGGTGACGCTCATTTCGACGTCGGACAGCGTGCTGCGACCCGATGGGGCCGCCGTGCAGGCGCTCGGCGACTTCGTCCGGAGCCTAGCGAGCCAGAAGGTCTGGGCGCCCGACAAGGCGTAGCGCCTCGCCGCGCAAGGCGGCGGGCATATCGGCCGCGCGGCCGCCCGACCGAAGCGCCACCGCGCCGTGCCAGAGCGTCGCCGCGCGGCGCCGGGGCATATCGGCCACGGCCAGCCGCTGCCCGGCCGCGTCGCTGACGACCGCGTCCCAGTGCGCGTTTCCGGCATCCCGCCATTCCACGTCGAGATGAATAGCCGCGTGTTCGACAAGGTGGCGCAGGGCTTGGGCGGGAAGCGTCGCGGCGAGACGGATGTCGGCCAGCGGCGGCTCCAACAGGACGAGCCCCTCCTCCTCGGCGGGCGGCAGACCGCGTACGGAGCCGACGGCTTCGGCGAGCCGCCGCGCCTCCAGCGCGACGGCGGCGATGACGTGCCGCCGCGACCAGCCGGCGATCGCGGATGGGGCCTCGAGCTCCGGATCGGCGAGATGGCTGAGCATCCGCGCGAAGTAGGCCGTGCCGAGCCGCGCCCACGACAGCGCCTCGGCTGGCGCGGCGGTCGCATCGTAGCGCGCCCCCGCGCCCTGCCGGGCGCGAAGCGCCTCGCGCGCCTCGTCCAGCGCGGCGCTCACGACGCCTCGCCGACGATCAGCGTGCGCGCGAAGTCGAGGCGCTCGACGATCGGCGCGTCCGAGAAGCGGAAGAGGTCGAACTGCGTCTCGGCCTCCAGCGACCACGGCACCCAGGAGGGGATGACGAAGATGTCGCCGATGTCGAGCATATGGCGCGTGCCGCCGATCACCGCCGCCCCGCGCCCTTCGAAGACCTGAAAGACGCTGGCGCCGACCTCGTGGCGCGTGGGCGTCTGCGTTCCCTCTCGAAGTCGGTGGAACTCGCAGCGGATCGTCGACATGACGTCGCCGCCCGTCGTCGGATTGACGTAGCGGATCGCCGCGTGGCCCTGCTCCACCGTCGCGGGTTGTCCCTCCTCCTCCAGAAGGAGCTGCTCGGTGAGGGCCCGATCGGTGTGTTCCCAGCGATAGGCGGCGAGCGGCGAGCTCGGCGTGTTGCGCAGGCCCGAGAGCGGACGCAGCCCCGGATGCGCCCAGAGCCGCTCCCCACGTGAGAAGCGGGGCGTCGCGTAGTCCGTCACGCGCTCGGAGCCGAATTCGAAGAAGCCGGTGTCGTTCTGGTAGACGAAGGGGATGTCGAGCCCGTCGAGCCAGGCCATGGGCTGGTCGGTGTCGTTATGGTGGCCGTGGAAGTGCCAGCCGGGCGTCAGCAGAAGGTCTCCACGGCTCATGCGAACGGGGTCGCCGTTGACGACCGTCCAGACCCCCTCGCCTTCCACGACGAAGCGGAAGGCGTTCTGCGAATGCCGGTGTTCGGGCGCGGTCTCGCGGGGGCCAAGATACTGGACCGCGCACCATAGGGTCGGTGTGATGTAGGTGTCGCCGCCCAGGCCCGGATTGGCGAGCCCCAGGGCCCGGCGCTCGCCCCCCCGGCCGACCGGCACGAGGTCGCCCGACCGGCGCGCCAGCGGGATGAGGTCCGCCCATTTCCACAGGTGCGGGACGGCGCGCGGCGTTGGCGTCTTCGGCATCAGGTTGCCGATCTGCGTCCAGAGCGGCTTGATATGCTGGTCTTCCATGCGCGCGTAGAGTTCGCGCAGCGCCGCTGTGTCCTCCGGCTGGCCCGAATGGGGCTGAGGCGCCGGCTGCGTAGGATTTTGAAGCATCGCGTCCTCCTGGGACTCTGTGTGATCAGGCGGCGTCGGGCTGGCGGTCGGGCGCTGCATCGCGGAAGGCCGCGATCGCATCGAGGCGTCGGAAAATGCCGTCGATCACCGGCCAGCGGCTGGTATCGATGGAGAAGCGGCGATTGTTCCAAGCCTGCGCGTAGAGGCAGATGTCGGCAAGGCCGGGCGTATCGCCGTGGCAGAAGGCGCCGGTCTCGGGGTCGCGCGCGAGGCTGGTTTCGATGGCGTCGAAGCTCGTCGTCACCCAGTGTTCGAACCATCGTGCCTGCGCGGCCTCGTCGGCGCCGAAAGTCTGGCCGAGATGCTGCAGGACACGCAGATTGTTGAGCGGGTGGATTTCGCAGGCGATCGTCTGGGCCAGCGCGCGCACGCGTGCCCGCCCATAGGCGTCGGCAGGCAGGAGGGGCGGCGCCGGATGGGTCTCGTCCAGCCACTCGATGATGGCGAGAGACTGGGTGAGGACGCGCCCGTCCTCCAGCTCCAGCGCCGGCACGAGTGCGGCGGGGTTCAGGTCGAGGAAGGGCTTGCGGCGCGTCTCGCCGCTGCGAAGCACATAGGGCACGTAGTCGAACGGCACGCTCTTCAACCGCAGCGCCACGCGCACCCGCGTCGAACTCGACGAGCGGAAGAAGTTGTGAAGCTTCAGCGTCATGACGGTTCTCCGATCCGCGTCGTGATCGCGCCGAGGCCTTCGATCTCGATCTCGCAGCGATCGCCGGGCTTCAGCGGGCCGACGCCCGCGGGCGTGCCGGTCATGACGAGATCGCCCGGTTTCAGCTCCATGGAGCGCGACAGGATGGCGATGATCTCCGGCACGGACCAGATGAGCTCCGAGAGATCGGCGTCCTGCTTGGTCTCGCCGTTGACCGAAAGGCGGATGCGTCCCGTCGCGGGGTGGCCAACCTCGGAAACGGGCCGCAATGGGCCGACGACGGCCGAGCGGTCGAAGGCCTTGCCCCAATCCCAGGGGCGGCCCTGCTCGCGCGCCTGAAGCTGCAGGTCGCGCCGCGTCAGGTCGTTGCCGACCGCATAGCCCCAGACATGATCCAAGGCGCGGGCTTCGTCGATGTCGCGGCCGCCCTCGCCGATCGCGACCACGAGTTCGGCCTCGTAGTGGAAGTTCGCGGTCTCGGGCGGATAGGCCACGGTCTCGCCGTCGCCGACCACCGCGTCGGCAGGCTTGGTGAAGAAGAAGGGCGGCTCGCGGTCGGGATCGCGCCCCATCTCACGCGCGTGGGCGGCGTAGTTGCGCCCGACGCAGAAGATGCGGCGCACCGGGAAACGATCCTCGGATCCGGCGACGGCAACGCTCGGCTGCGGCGGAGCGGAAACGACGTAGGTCATGGCGGGCATACCTTTCGGGATCAGTCTCGGCCGGCTTCGACGAGCTTCTGGGCCAGAAGCTCGGGCGCGGTATGGAAGGTCGAGTGGCTTCCCGGCATCGAGACGAGCCGGAAAAGCCCGAGACGCTCCGAGAGGCGGGGATGGAACGGGTAGGATTGCGGCAGGCCCGTCTCCTCCGTGCAATGGAGGTAGCTCTTGCCGCAGTCGAAAGCGGCCGGATCGCGCGACAGGCGGATCGGGTCGGCCATGGTGAGGAAGGGCTGCGGATTGAGGCTCGCGTGCAGCGCCTCAGCCTGTTCCAGCGACCCGTCGTTCATGAAGGCCTCGCGGAAGATCGGGAAGGGAAACACGACCTCGTTGGCCGGCTCCGCGAGTTGGCGGAAAAGATCGCGGTAGTGCGGCGGGCAGAGGTCGAGAAGGCTTTCTCCGTCGATCGGCACGAAGGCGCCGTAATAGACGAGGCGGCGGATACGGGCCGCGCCGAGCCGGTCGAAGGCGCCGGAAATGACCATGCCGCCCCAGCTGTGGCCGACAAGCACGGCGTCCTCGATCGCGTGCTCGTCGAAGTAGGCGACGAGCGAGGCGATGGCGTCCTCCAGCCGCGTGGTGCGGCGGTCGTCGCCCTCGCGGTTGCCCTGGATCGTCGGGCAGTGAACCTCGTGCCCCTTGGCTCGCAGGCTCGCGGCCGTGACTTCGAAATGGCTGCCATCGTGGCAGGCGCCGTGAACGAGGACGAACCTCATGCTGCACCCTCCATGCCGGATTCGTTTCGGGGAAGCGGGCGGCTCTTGAGCGCCTGACGGTCGATCTTGCCCGTGCCAGTCTTCGGCAATTCGGAGACGAACTCGACGATGCGCGGATACTTGTAGGGCATCAGTGCCGTGCGAACGTGGTTCTGCAGCTTGACCGTCTGCGCCGGGCTTTCCGATCGGCTGTCGCGCAGTCGGATGAAGGCGCGCAGCGTGAGCCGGCGGTCCTCCAGTTCCTGTCCCATGACGGCGCATTCGTGCACGTCGGGATGCTCGTTGAGGCAGCGCTCCACTTCGAGCGGCCACACCCACTGGCCCGAGACCTTGATGAGTTCGTCGGCGCGGCCCTGGAAATAGTAGGTGCCGTCCCGCTCGATGAAGCGGTCGCCCGTGTAGAGCCACTCGCCGCGCATGGTCTCGCGCGTCTTGTCGGGGCGGTTCCAGTA
>NZ_BBWM01000039.1:0-29961 GCF_001463805.1 Aureimonas sp. D3
GTACGTGGGGGCCGAGGAATGGCCGCGCACGAACATCACGCCCTCCTCGCCGGGGGCGACGGGACCGCCATCGGGCGTTTCCAGCTTGATCTCGTAACCCGGCACGCGTGCGCCCGCCGCGCCGATGCGATGGTCGTCCAGGCTGTTGGAGAGATAGATGTGCAACATCTCCGTCGAGCCGAGCCCCTCGGTCGGCCCGTGCCCGGCCAGCCGCTTCCACGCGGCGTAGATGTCGTCGGAAAGAACTTCGGCCGCCGACATCGACTGCCGGAGGGACGAGAGGTCCCGGTTCTCGACGCCGGGGGCGCGGGCCAGCGCGGTGTAGAGCGTCGGCAGGCCGAAGAGGACCGTGGGACGGAAGGCTTCGATCGTATCGAGCACTGCGTCGGCGCGGGGCTGGCCCGGCATCAGGAGCGTCGTCGCGCCGATCGAGAACGGGAAGGTGAAGGCGTTGCCGAAGCCGTAGGCGAAATAGATCTTCGGCACGGAGAAGCAGATGTCGTCTGGCTGCAGCTTCAGGACATGCCGCCCGAACGAAGCGTCGGTGTAGGCCATGTCGTGGTGGAGGTGGACGATGCCTTTGGGTCGGCCCGTCGAGCCCGAGGAATACATCCAGAAGGCCATGTCGTCCGGCCCGGTGTCGGCGCAGTCGAGAACCGTCTCCATGCCGGCGAGGAAGCCCTCGGCGCTCTCATGTCCGGCATGAGCCGGGGCACCGTTGACGATCACCACCCGTTCGACGGCGGTCCCCTCGAGCCCATCGGGACCGAACTGGGCGGCGAGCGAGGCTTCGCAGAGCGCGATCCGCGCGCCCGTGTCCTTCAGGAAGAAGTTGAGCGTGTCCTGGTTTGTCTGGGTGTTCAGAAGCACCGGCACGAAGCCGGCACGCACCGCGCCGAAGAAGGCGGCCGGGTAGACCGGCGTGTCGTCGAGGAAGAACGGGATCCGCTCGCCGCGCCTCAGACCGGTGCCCTGAAAGGCCCGGCCCCAACGGGCGGCTTCGGCGATCAGCTCCCGATAGGTGAAGCTCCCGCCGGGTCCGACAAGCGCGGTCTTCTCCGGGTTTCGGGCAAGGTTGTCCCACAGGATGGCCGAGCAGTTGGGATGGCGCGTCTTGTCGTAGCCGATCTCCTCGCAGGCCGAGGTGCGCACCGGCACCGGGTCGCGGATCGGAGCGGCGGCGGGCCGGTTCTCCCAGGCCTCGATGAATTTCGGCGACAGGGCGCGCAGCCGCTCGATGTCGATGCGGCCCGACCGCGTGACGTAGTCGAAGGCGAAGTCGAGCGGAGGCAACGCCAGCTTCTGGGCGAAGTGCTCGTACCAAGTGGCGGATGTGTTGGCGGCATCGACGATCTTGCGGGCGATCGGCATCCGAACGGCCTGATAGTCCGCCAGCGCGGCGTCGAGGTCGTCATGGCGGGCCAGCGCGCCGACAAGCGCGATCGCATCCTCTAGGGCGAGACGGGTGCCCGAGCCGATGGAAAAATGCGCGGTGTGCGCGGCATCACCCAGGATGGCGTGCCGCCCGGATGCCCAGGCCCCGCACCAGAGCTTGGGGAAGCGCCGCCAGACGGACTTGTTGGTGATGAGCCGCGCGCCGTCCAACGTCTCGGCGAAGATTTCGGCGCAGAGCTCGGCGCTCTCGCCTTCGCTCAGCGAGGCGAAGCCATACGCCTCGAAGGTGGCGTCATCGCATTCGACGATGAAGGTGCTGCGATCGGGCGCGAAGCGGTAGTGATGGGCGTTCAGCGCGCCCTTCTCGGTCCGCACGAACGTCTGCGTCAGCGTGTCGAAGGCGCAATCGGCACCGAACCAGGCGAAATGATTGGTGAAGTGGTCGAGTTCGGGCGCGAAGGCGTCGGGCAGCGCGCGCCGGACGAGGGAGTTCAGCCCGTCGGCTCCGACGATCAGCTCCGCGTCGAGTTCGTCCAGCGAGGCGACGGCATGCGAGAACCGCAGCTCGACGCCCAGTTCCTCAGCCCGGGCGCGTAGGATTTCGATCAGTTCCAGCCGTCCGACGGCGGCGAAGCCGATTCCGTCGAGGGTCACCTCTCCGCCGGGATGCGCCAGCGTCATGTTCCGCCAACGCTCCATGCGCGGCACGACGAGATCGAAGGTCTCCGGGTCGTCCGCCTTCAGGAAATCGAGCGCCTGGTCTGAAAACACGACGCCGAAGCCGAACGTCGCGCCTTCGGGGTTCTGCTCGAAGACCCGCACGCGCGCCGCAGGCACGAGGCGGCGCAACAGGATCGCCGTGTAGAGCCCAGCCGGGCCCGCTCCGATGATGTCGACCGAACGAACAGCGGACATCCCAACCTCCCAAATTATCTCCCTGCTCTTTCATCCCCTATTATTCTACTCAGTGCAACATATTTATCTCTGTGAAAAATTACGCCTGAGTTGCCTGCGCGTCGGAGGAGAACGAAGGGTTTGCATCATGACCTGCATTCACCCGTGAAGGTCGGAAGCATCGACGTCATCCCAACATAGCCCGGTTTGCTGAAGCTCAACGCGCCATAACCTCAAGTATCACTGTGTGAAAATTATTGCTTGTGAGGGAATTGAATGTAGGATTTCGGCCGGGAGAGGCGTGGGGGGGAATCCGTCGTCTCGCCCCACGCATCAGCACCGAATGCCGCCGCATCGACACCGCGCCCGTCAAAGGGTGCCGCGCCATGGGCGTTCGCGGCCCATTTCCATTCACACGGGAGACAGCATCATGAGGCAGACTTCGACGGCGAGGGCCGAGCATGGGAAGCGTGTGGGCCTGGGTTCCATCTTCAGGATGCTCGCGGCGGCCGGGGTCGCCTTGTCGCCGAGCGCCGCACGGGCCATCGACATCGCGCCCGGCGATTATGCGGTGCTACCGGCCGGCACGTCGCTCGGCGCGCTCTACTTCCAATACACGAGTGCCGACAGCCTGCATGTGATCGGGCCGGGCGATGTCCCCGCGTCCGAGTTGAAGACGGCCGTCGGTATCCTGCGCGGACTGCACTTCACCGAGGTCGGCGGCGTTCCTATCGCGCTCCACCTCATCCTTCCCTTCGGCGGTTTTCCCGAAGCCCGTATCGGCGGCGTCGAGCAGCCGACGGCCGAAGGGTTCGGCGACGTCACGACCGGATTCACCATCTATCCCATCAACACCGGCGCCGGTGAGTTCGCCACGACCGTCGGTCTCAGCGCCTTCGTGACCATGCCGACCGGCCACCACGACTTCGGACGCATCAGCATCGGGTCCGGCGCCTGGACCGCGACCCCGCAGGTCGGTCTGATCCAAGGTCTCGGGCATGGATTCTTCTTCGACGGCGCCGCCGACGTCGCCTTCCGCCGCGACAGCGAAGAGGCCGGCAACCTGACCGTATCGCAGGATCCCTCGTTCCAACTCCAGGCCTACCTGCGCTATCAGGTCAGTCAGGCGACCTCCGTCTCCTTCGGCTATTCCGGCACGTTCGGCGGGGACTCGTTCGTCAACGATCGGGCAACTGGGCTGCAGACGCGCTCCGACCAGCTCCGGCTCTTCGCCAATACGTTCGTCACGCCGACCGTGCAGATCCAAGGCATGATCGGAACGGATATCCACGCCGAAGGCGGCTTCAAGCAGGACCTCGTCGCCCAGATCCGACTGCTGACCGTCTTCTAATACCCGAAACCCTGCAAGGCGCGTCCGGCCGCGCGGGCCGTCCGGACGCGCGATCCTGCCCACCCCGTTCCCGGACACCGGGCTCGGCGCCTGAAATTTCACATCATAAAACCTATTGCTTCGAGCGGAATACTCGGTAAGCTTCGGTTCGGCAAAAGCGTTGGGAGGCGCGTATGCGGCGGATCGCAGCCCTGGACGATAGGCGTTGCGCCTATTCAGTGCATTCGAAGCCGTTGGCCGTGACGCGACAGGTGTGTCGTCGAACCCGGCCTCGACGCTCGGCAGTGCAAGCGTTCGTCGCTTTCCTCGCGGCCGCCTGATCCCCAGACCGATCACCCTCACGCCCCGCCAGTTCTGTGTCCGCTTGCCGCGGCGCTCGACATCCAATCGCGCGGCCCGACCGCCGCGACGCCACGCCTTGGGAGGAACAGCATGAACCCGAAGATGGCCGCTCTCGGCGCGGTACTCGCGACATGGATGACGTCGGCGGCCTTCGCCGAGGAACCGATCCGCATCGGCTTCATCACGACGCTGACGACGCCAGCAGCCGCCATCGGCAACGACATGGTCGACGCCGTGAAGCTCGCGGTCGACCACGCCGGTGGCACGATCGCCGGCCACCCGATCGAGGTCATCTACGAGGACGACGGTCTCCAGCCGGACCTTGGCCGGCAGAAGGCGGAAAAGCTGGTGCGCCAGGAGAAGGTCGATGTCGTCGCCGGATTCATCTGGTCGAACGTCCTGATGGCCGCGCGCAAGACGGTGCTCGATTCCGACGCCTTCCTCATCAGCACCAATGCCGGCCCTTCGGACATGGCGGGGAAGCTGTGCAACCCCGATTTCTTTTCGCTTCGCGGCCAGAACGACATGGTTCCCATGGCGCTCGGAAAGGTCATGAACGAGCAGAAGCGCAAGAAGCTCTATGTGCTTGCGCCGAACTACGCGGCGGGCATCGACATGGTCAAGGGCGTCGAGAGAACGTTCGGCGGCGAGGTGGTCGGCCGCGACTTCACCAAATGGGGCGACGACCCCCAACTCGACTTCTCGGCGGAGCTGGCCAAGGTGGCGGCGTCCGGCGCCGACGCGCTTTTCGCCTTCTATCCCGGCCGTGCGGCCACCTTCGCCCGCCAGTTCGAACAGGCCGGGCTGAAGGACAAGGTCAAGCTCTACAGCGTCTACACTCTGGACCAGATCGTCCTGCCCCAGCTCCAGAAGGCCGGCGTCGATGTCGTCCTGGGCTCGTCCACGGCGGACTACTGGTCGCCCGACATCGACACGCCCGCCAATCGACGCTTCGTCGAGGACTTCCAGAAGCGCTACGGCCGGCTTCCCTCCAACTACGCCGCCGCGGCCTACGATCTCATCCCCTATCTCAAGGCCGCGGTGGAACAGTCGGGCGGCGACATCAAGAACCGCGATGCCGTTCGCAAGGCCCTGATCGCGGCCGACTACGATTCCGTGCGCGGCCGCTACGAACTCGCGCGCAACCATTTCCCCATCGACAACTATCGCGGCCTGACGATCGCTGCGGATGCGAGCGGTGCCTGGACTCTCAAATCCGACGGGGTCGAGCTGAAGCAGCTTGTCGATCCCTATGTCGACGCCTGCCGGAACGAGAAGTGATGGCCTGCGCGCGCACGGAAAGGCGATAGGCGATGGATACGGTCCTCTTCGTCAATCAGCTTCTGAACGGGGTCCAGCTCGGGCTGATCCTGTTCCTTCTCGCGGCGGGTCTGTCGCTCGTCTTCGGGATCATGGACTTCATCAATCTGGCGCACGGCGTCTTCTACATGGTCGGCGCCTATATCTGCGCCACCGTCGCCGTCGCGCTGGACTCGTTCCTGCTCGGCTTCCTCGTGGCGTTGCCCGTCACGCTCGTCATGGGCCTTGCCGCCGAATGGCTGCTCGTGCGCCACTTCTACAAGCGCGACCATCTCGACCACGTGCTCGTCACCTTCGGCATGGTCCTGTGCGCCGACACGGCGGTGAAGTATCTGTGGGGTCCGCAGAGCCTGTCGGTGCCGCTGCCGGCCTGGCTCGGCGGCCAGATCGCGCTCGGCGGCATCACGCTGCCGACCTACCGGCTCTTCATCGTGGTGGTGGCCGCGCTCGTGGCGCTGGCGCTCTGGCAGGTCATCGCGCGCACCCGCGTCGGCATGATGGTGCGCGCCTCGGCTTCCAACGAGGAAATGGCGCGCGCGCTCGGCATCGAGACGCGGATGGTCTTCGCGCTGGTCTTCGCCATCGGTGCGGTGCTGGCCGGGATCGCCGGCATCATGGTCGCGCCGATCACCGGCGCCTCCATCGGCATGGGCAACCAGATCGTCATCCTGGCGCTGGTGGTCATCATCATCGGCGGCATCGGTTCGATCTTCGGAGCCTTCGTGGCGGCCATCGGCGTCGGGCTGATCGACACGCTCGGCAGAGCCTACCTGCCCTCGATCCTCGGCGTGGTCTTCTCGCCGTCCGTGGCCTCCTCGGCGGGACCCTCGCTCGCCTCGATCCTCATCTATCTTTCGATGACGCTCGTCCTGATCTTCCGCCCGTCGGGTTTGTTCCCGCCCGCCAACAGGTGATCCGATGACCGATCTTTCCACAGGGAGCCCGTCGGGGCCGGTCGCCCGCCCCTTGGCGGTCCGCGGTCCGAGCGTCGATCCCGACTTTGCCCTCGCCCTCGTCCTGATCGCGGCGCTCGCCGCCGCGCCCTTCGTCCTCTCGATGCTCGGGCACGACTTCTGGACCGACGTCGCGCTGCGCGCCATGATCCTCGCCATCGCGGCGCTCAGCCTCAACGCCCTGATCGGGCTGGGCGGCCTCGTCAGCCTCGGCCACGCCGTGTTTCTTGGAATCGGCGGCTATGCCGTCGGCATGTTGGCGGACGCCGACATCGACAACGGCTTCGTCCAGCTCGCCGTCGCGCTTTGCGCCTGCGCGCTCTTCGCGCTCGTTACCGGCCTCATCGCGCTGCGCACGCGGGGCGTGCATTTCATCATGATCACGCTGGCCTTCGCGCAGATGGTCTATTTCACCGTCTTCGGCCTGCGCCAGTATGGCGGCGACGACGGGCTGACCATCAACTATTCCAGCCTCTTCGGTCCGCTCGACCTCGGCGACAAGACGCAGCTCTACTATGCCGTGCTCGTCGTGCTCGCCGCCGCGATGCTCGGTTTTTCGCGACTGCGCCGCTCCGACTTCGGCCTCCTGCTGAAGGCCGCGAAGGGCAACGAGCGCCGCGTACAGGCGGTGGGCTTCGATCCCGTGCGCTACCGGCTGGCGGCCTATGTCGCGGCCGGAATGCTCTGCGGGCTCGCCGGCTTCCTCGACGCGAACTTCACGAGCTTCGTCACGCCGGCCGCGATGAGCTGGACCGCGTCCGGCGAGCTGATCTTCATCGTCATCGTCGGCGGGGTCGCCACGATCTCGGGCCCGCTCGTCGGTGCCCTCGTCTTCCTTCTGATCGAGGAGTGGATGGGCGCGCTCACGGTCTACTGGCACTTCTGGTTCGGCCTGTTCCTGATCGCCATCGTCCTTTTCGCCCGCAACGGCCTTGTCGGCCTCCTGATCGGACGACGCGCATGACGCACGCTCTGGAAGTCCGCGACCTCAACAAGTATTTCGGCGGCCTCCACGCGACGCGCAACGTGTCGATGGCTCTGCCGCGCGGCGAGATGCATGCCGTCATCGGCCCGAACGGCGCCGGCAAGACGACGCTCATCGCCCAGCTCTTCGGCGAGGTCTCGCCGACGTCCGGGACGGTGCTGGTGAACGGGCGCGACGTCACGCACCGGCCGGTCCACGAGCGCGCCGGGCTCGGCATGGCCCGCTCCTTCCAGATCACCACGCTGGTCCGCGACGTCACGGTCGGCGAGAACGTCTGTCTTGCGCTTCTCGCGCGCCGGGAGCGGGCCTTCCGCTTCTGGCGCCGGATCGACCGCAACGCCGACCTTCAGGACGAGGCGGCCCGGGCGCTGGCCCGCATCGGCATGGGACGGGAACACATGCCCCGTCGCGTGGCGGACATGAGCCACGGCGAGCAGCGCCTTCTGGAACTCGCCGTCGCGCTCGTCGGCGATCCGACGCTCATCCTTCTCGACGAGCCGATGGCCGGTCTCGGCTCGGAGGAAAGCCGCGCGATGACGCGCTTCCTCTCGCAGCTCAAGGGCAGAACCACCGTGCTTCTCGTGGAGCACGACATGGAAGCCGTGTTCGAACTGGCCGATCGGCTGACCGTGCTGGTGCGCGGCGAGGTCGTGGCCGTCGGAACGCCGGCCGAAATCCGCGCCGACGGGCGCGTGCGCGAAGCTTACCTTGGAGAGGACGCCTGAATGCTGCGGGTCAAGAACCTCACGAGCGGCTACGATCGCAGCCAGATCCTCTTCGACATCAGCTTCGAGGTCGGCCCCGGCGAGGTCGTCTGCCTCATGGGCCGCAACGGCATGGGCAAGACCACGACGGTTCGGGCCCTCATGGGCCTCCTGCCGGCATGGGACGGCGCGGTGGAGTTCGAGGGGCGCCGGCTCACGGGTCTTTCGGCGGCGCGCGTGGCACGGCAGGGGCTCGGCCTCGTCCCCGAGGGTCGGCAGGTCTTCTCCAACCTCACCGTGCACGAGAACCTCCTCGTCGTCGCCGCCAACCGGCGGGGCGAGGCGCAGCCCTGGACGGTGGACCGCGTCTACGAACTCTTCCCAGGCCTCCACGAGCGCAACGGTTCCTATGCCAATCTCCTGTCGGGCGGCGAGCAGCAGATGCTGGCCATCGGCCGCGCGTTGATGACCAATCCGCGCCTCCTGATCCTCGACGAGGCGACGGAGGGCCTCGCCCCGGTGATCCGCGACCAGATCTGGGCCTGCATCGGGCGGTTGCGCCAGCTCGGCCAGTCGATCGTGGTGATCGACAAGCACATCCAACGCCTGCTGGAGGTCGCGGACCGTTTCTTCGTCGTGGAGAAGGGGCGGACCGTCTGGTCGGGAGCACCCTCGCGCGTGCGCGCCGAGGAGGCGGTCGTCAAGGCCTATCTCAGCGTCTGAGCGGCCGGCCGCATGGCCGTCAGGGCCTGTGTCGGATGTGCCCGGCCCGCTCGACGCACCACCGGTCGAGGATCGCGATATAGGTCGCGTCGTCCCGTTGCCAGATCCGGTTGACCGCCATGCCCCGGATGAGGTTCAGCGTCAGCGTCAGTTCCGCGTCGGCCACCGCCGCGTCGTATCCGGCCTCCACCAGCGAACGGGTCCAGGTGGTCTTCATCTCGCGATGAAAATCGTCGAGCACCGGGGCGAGACGCGCCATCAACTCGTCGTCGGTGCGAGCCGTGACCACCACTTCGAGGGCCGCGACGAAGGGCCAGTCGAAATAGACCGACGCGCAGTCGCTCGCGTACTCCCGTAGAGGGTTCGCAGAGCTGCGCGCCGTTTCCGCGCGCTGGCGGCCGATATCCTTCGCCCGCGCATAGGTCTGTTCCGTGGCGGCCACGACGAGATCGATCTTCGACGGGAAATGGTGCACCCGCGCGCCGCTGGAGACGCCCGCCCGCTCGTCCACCAGCGCCGTCGTCAGCCGCGCATGGCCGCGTTCGAACAGGATGTCGATTGTCGCCTGCAGGATCTTCTCGCGCGTCTCGGCGCTGCGTTCCGCCTGTGTGCGGCGTTTCTTTCCCGTCGTCGTCATCCGGCTTCCTCGTTGTGGTCGATCCGTCCGGGGCAGGACGGAACGACCCCCTTCCCCGAAGGCCCACTCATACGAGGAATCCCACACGGCCGGCAAAGTTTTCATTGAAACATACCGGTTGATCTGTTTGTTTATAGCTGCCGGAGGAGGAGCCGGCGGGGAGGAAATCAATGAAAGCGAGATGCATACTGGGCTTGGCCCTTCTGTCGTGCCTATCGACCACCGCCCACGCGCAGGAGCCGATCCGCATCGGCCTCATCACCACGCAGACGACGCCCGCCGCCATCATCGGGCGCGACGTCGAGGATGCCGTCCGCCTGTCGCTGCAGCATGCCGGGGGCGCCATGGCGGGGCGCCCGGTCGAGCTGGTCGTCGAAGACGACGCGCTCAGTCCCGATGTCGGGCGACAGAAGACCGAGAAGCTGGTGCGCCAGGACAAGGTCGACTTCCTGACAGGTTACATCTGGTCGAACGTGCTCCTCGCGTCGCGAAAGAGCGCGCTCGATTCGGGCACGATCCTGATCAGCACCAACGCCGCGCCCTCCGATCTGGCGGGCAAGCTCTGCAATCCGAATTTCTATGCCATGCGCGGCCAAGGCGACGTGATGTCGATGGCGCTCGGCGAGGAGCTCAACCGGCGAGGGGTGAAGAAGATCTACACGATGGCCCCCAACTACGCGGCGGGCCAGGACGTGGTGAAAGGCTTCGCCTCCACCTTCAAGGGCGAGATCGTCGGCCAGGACTTCACCAAATGGGGGAGCGACCCGCAGCTGGACTTCTCGGCCGAGTTCTCCAAGGTCGCGGCCTCGGGCGCCGACGGGCTCTTCGCCTTCTACCCGGGCCGCTCGGCCGCCTTCATGACCCAGTTCGAGCAGTCGGGCCTCAAGGACAAGGTCAAGCTCTACACCGTCTACACGCTGGACCAGATCGCCCTGCCCGCGCTCCAGAAGGGCAACGCCACCGGCGCGCTCGGCTCGGTCCTCACCGACTACTGGTATCCCGACCTCGATACGCCGGCCAACCGCACCTTCGTGGACGACTTCCGCAAGACCTACGGCCGGGACCCTTCGAACTACGCGGCCGCCGCCTACGACGCCGTCTCGCTCATCAAGTCGGCCGTCGAGGCGGTGGGCGGCAAGCTCGACGACAAGGCGGGCCTGCGCAAGGCGCTGGAGGCGGCCCAGTTCGACTCGGTGCGCGGCCAGGTCGTCTTCGGTCCCAACCACATGCCGCTCGACAATTACTACGCGCTGGAAGTCGTCGCGGGTCCGGACGGCAAGTGGCAGATGGGATCGCCCCACCTGGCGCTGGAACGGGCCGCCGACCCCTATGCCTCGGCCTGCAAGATGGCCGCAGCCGACTGAACCGGCCCGGGGCCGGCCACTAGAGGGGCCGCCCCTTTCGCAATGCCTGCGCATCACGAACCCACGAGCGTGTGGGAGCGATGGCGCGCGCCCCGATCCCACACGAACCCGAATGGACACGAGAGATGACTTCGCTCCAGGACCTGATCGATTCCAAGTCGAACTTCGTCGAGTATCTCTACAACGATACGATCTCGCAGTATCACAAGTCGCGAACGAGCCTGTTCGCCACGCTCATCGCGCCGGAATACACGACCTGGCGCGAGGAGCAGCGCGCATGGCGCGAGACGGCCGTCCTTTTCAACCAGTCTCACCACATGCCGGTTCTCTACGTGAAGGGGCCGGATGCGAAGAAGCTTCTCGAATACCTCTCGCCCTGCACCTTCTCGAATCTGTCGACGAACCGCGCCAAGCAGTATTTCGCCTGCACGCCGCGCGGCCACCACATCGGCGACTGCATCCTTAACTACTACGGCGCGGACGAGGGCTTCGAGCTGATCTCCGGCATGCCCCTGCTCAATTGGGTCCGCTACAACGGCGAGACCCAGGGTTACGACGTCCACTTCACCTTCGATCCGACGACGCCCTACGCCAAGGACGGCAAGCGGACCAAGTACCGTTTCCAGCTCGAGGGACCGAACGCGCGCGCCATTCTCGACGAAATCTGCGAAGGCGGCTGGCCGGAGCTGAAGTTCTTCAACACGACCTACGTGACCATCGCGGGATGCCGGGTTCACGTGCTGCGCCACGGCATGGCCGGTCACGCGGGCGCCGAGATTTCCGGTCCCTTCGCCGACATGGACACGGTGCGCGACGCCATCCTCCAGGCGGGCGAGCGGCACGGGCTGCTGCAGGCCGGTACGCGCACCTACTACTCCACTCCGCTGGAGGACGGTTGGATTCCCTACCCGCTGCCCGGCATCTACACCGGCGAAGATCTGCGCGCCTATCGCGAGTGGCTGCCCGCCGACAGCTGGGAGGCGAACATGCAGCTCGGCGGCAGCCTCTACAGCGAAAATGTCGAGGACTACTACTGGACGCCTTCGGCGCTCGGCTACGAGAAACTGGTGAAGTTCGATCACGACTTCATCGGCCGCGAGGCGATCGAGTCGCAGTTCGCGGGTCCCAAACGCGTCAAGCGCGTCCTTCGCTGGCACCATGAGGACATCAACAAGATCATGGCGTCGCAGCTGGGCGACGGCCCGATCTACAAGGCGCTCGACATGCCCACGGCCTATTTCGGCTGGCCGCAGGCCGACGAGGTGCGCTCCAAAGACGGCGCGCTCGTCGGCATGTCCCAATATTGCGGCTACAACATCAACGAGCGCGAGTTCCTGTCGCTCTGCGGCATCGACGAGGCCTATGCGGAGCCCGGCACCGAGGTCGTCCTCACCTGGGGCGAGATCAAGGGCGGCTCGCGCAAGCCGCATGTGGAACGCCACCAGCAGACGACGATCCGGGCGACGGTCCATACCGCGCCCTTCTCGAAGGCCGCGCAGGCGAAGCTGCGCGCCGTGATCTGAGGGACAAAGGCGCCCTTCCGCGGCCGGGCTGCGACGGCCCGGCCCGGCGAGCCCGCAACCGTCCGTCCTTGCCCGATGTCTCGGCCGGCTCGCCGCGGGCTCACGCCTTCCCGCCCCCATTCCGCTGCGACCCGCAACGTCCAGCCGCACCGGCGGCTGGGCCAAGGGCGCCCGCGCGCCCGATCGCTCCAATTCGAGGAGACAAGATGCTCTCTTACAGTCTCGCGCTCCGCTGTCGGAACCGCCTCGGAATCGTGGCGGCCGTCGCCGGCGCCATCGCCTCGCAAGGCGGAGATATCGCCGAGGCCGCGCAGTTCGACGATGCGCGCACCGGCTCCTTCTTCATGCGCATCCGCTTCCAGCTGCCGGAGGAGCGGCTCGCCGCCTTCCGCGCCGCCTTCGCCCAACCCGCTGAAGCCTTCGACCTCGACTGGACGCTGCGACCGGCCGACGAGAAGCGCAAGGTGCTCCTCGCCGTCTCGGGCTTCGACCATTGCCTCGTCGACCTCCTCTACCGCATGAAGCTCGGCGAGTTGAACATGGAGTGCGTCGGCGTGGTCTCGAACCATCCTCGCGAGCTTCTGAAGACCGAACTGCCCGATGGCGTGCCCTATCATCACCTGCCGGTCACGCCCGCCACCAAGGCGCGGCAGGAGCAGTCGATCGTCGATCTCATCGAGTCGAGCGGCGCCGAGCTCACGGTGCTCGCGCGCTACATGCAGATCCTGTCCGACGACCTTTCGCGCTATCTGTCGGGGCGGTGCATCAACATCCACCACTCCTTCCTTCCGAGCTTCAAGGGCGCCCGGCCCTATCACCAGGCGCACGAGCGCGGCGTGAAGCTGATCGGCGCCACGGCGCATTATGTCACCTCCGATCTCGACGAAGGTCCGATCATCGCGCAGGACGTGGAGCCCGTGACCCATGCCGACACGCCCGATGACCTCATCCGCAAGGGTCGCGACATCGAACGCCGCGTCCTCGGACGCGCCGTCGCGCTCCATCTCCAGGACCGCGTGATGATCAACGGCGGCAAGACCGTCGTGTTCGGCTGAGATTCGTCCGATGATGGCCCCCGCTCCCCTCGCCGCCTCCATCGAGGTCAGTCCGAAGCAGGCGATCGAGTCGCCCGACCTGCCCGGCCTTTTTCCGACGGCGACACGCGTCTACGTCACCGATCTCGGATCGGACGGGGACGAGACCCTCGTGCGCGCCGTGCGGCGGCTCGCCGATCTCGGCTATGTCGCCGTGCCCCATCTCGCCGCGCGCCGCGCCGGGTCGCGCGCCGCCGTCCAGGCGCGCATCGGGGCGCTGGCCGAGCGCGGCGGCGCGCGCGAGATGCTGGTGATCGGCGGTGGCCCCGACCGGCCGGCCGGCGACTTCGCCACCGCGCTCGACATCCTCGAGACGGGCTTCCTCGACCGCTTCGGCTACACCGATGTCGCGGTCGCCGGACACCCCGAGACGAGTTCGGGCTTTCCGGCCGACGCCGCGATGCGCGCGCTCCGCGCCAAGGCCGATTTCGCAGCCAGAACCGATGCGCGCATGCGGATCGTCACCCAATTCGGCTTCGATGGGCCAGCGTTCGCCGCCTGGGCTCAGGGGCTCGCGGCCGAAGGCGTCGATCTGCCGGTCCATCTTGGCGTGGCCGGGCCGGCGAAGCTCACGACGCTTCTGAAATATGCCATGGCCTGCGGCGTCGGCAATTCGTTGGGCTTCCTTCGCAAACGCGCGTTGAGCTTCGGTGCGCTCGCGACGCAGCAGTCACCCGAAGATGTCGTCGCGCCGGTCGAGCGCCATGTTCAAACCCATCCGGACGGCCCGATCCGGCAAATCCACGTCTTCGCCTTCGGCGGCCTGACGGGCGCAGCACATTGGCTGCGCGAACGCGGATCGTGGTGACACGGCGGGGCGGAGCCGACGATATCCCGCTCGATCGCAGGAGGTTGAAAGAAGGGCGTCCTGTGCGGTTCACGCTGTCGTGCGCTCTCTCCTAGCGGCGACCGCGTATTGAGGCGTAGGAAAGTCGCGCAAGGACGCACCCGCGGGATGTCGGCCGATGGGCTATTGGGTTTTGGTCTGATAGGCATGCCGGGGCAGACCGCGAGGATCATCGAGCGGATGGTCGGTCGTGGCCGAGCCCCAGGTGTGGAGGCCGGCGGTGAGACCGATGCGGGCGCGCAGATGCTTCGGATCGGCGGCCATCGTCATCATGGTCTCCCACCGACGCCCTGAACAAGGAGTTGTTCACAGCCCGATTGCCTTCGAAGGCGATGACGGCGATCTCGGCGGGCAGCGTGAAGACGACGTGGACGTATCCGACCGGCAGCAGGTCGATTTGGCGCTCGGCCAGCCGGTTCCCCGCCGCCGCGCCCTGGCAGCGGGGACAGTGCCAGCTGCGGCATGAGCTGTGGGCGACGCGCAGATGGCCGCCGAGCGCGGCGGAGCGGCCTCCTTTCGGCCAATGCCAGCATTCGCCTGTCGGGCAAAGGGTCTCGACCGCCGACCTTGACCTTCACCTCCGCCAAGCTCAGGCGTCCGGCGCGGCTCGCCGGGAACGCAGGGCCAGCAACGCACAGGATGTCGGCGATCTCGATCGAGGCGACCATCGCCTCAGCCAGGCGACAGTCCCTCGCAGGCAACAGGGCATGGCGATCAAGGGAGCTGACAACAGCCCGCATCGTGCGGACCCGACCTTGGCATGGAGCGCGGTGGTGTGGAGCTCGGCGTGACCGAGCAGAACCTTGGATGACGCGGATGTCGACACCGTCGTCGAAAAGGTGCGTGGCGAAGGAATGGCGTAGCATGCGCGGCCCGACGCGCTTGGGGATTTCGGCGGCCCGCGCCGCCTCGATGACGATGCGGTGAAGCGGGTGGGTGGAGATGCCTTGCCCGACAGGCGAATGCGTGTATTCGCCGAAAGGGACCGATCCCAGCTCAGACCGGGGAACAGCCATCCCTCGCGATGCAGGATGCCCTGCCGATGGCCCTCGATCCACCATTCGCGCAGAAGAGCCAGCGGTTCGGCGGACAGCATGGTGTTGGGGTCGCGCCCGCCCTTGCCGCGCTCGACGCGCAGCAGCATCCGCGTGGAATCGACGTCGCCGATCTTCACGGAAAGGGGACCGTTGGCAAACCGTCCATCGGACTGATCGCCACCCAGGGGGCTGACACTCGAAGGCGGTCCGTGCGCTTCCGATCCTTTTTAAGAGGCTGTTTCGGAAGTCCCCGGCGGAGGGGCGGCGAGGGATTTCAGCCGCTCCACGAGGCGCCAAACGCAGTCGATGCCGGTGGCATCGGCGAGGATTGGCAACGAAGTGAGGGGCTGAAAGACCCGGCGAGCCGACCGGGGGACTTTCGAAACAGTCTCTAAGACCTTGCCACTCGGATCGTGCGTTCCCGATAGGGGACATCGGCCGTGTTAGGTGTGTTGACATGGGCTCCATGCCGAGAGCCCCCCAAACCGCCATCCGTCCTCTTCCGAGCGTCACGTCGGGCATCGAGCCGATATTCGCCGGGACCACAAGGATGTTCGCCCGGCATTTCGGTGATCAGTTCGGGATCGGTGTCGTTCTGTCCGGTGCTCAACGCTCCCGATCTCAGCGAAGGGCGCAGTGCGGACTTTGAACTCGCACACCCCGCCCAAACCGATCCAGCAGCCGCGTTTCTGTTCCGCAGCCCTTGAATGCAGACGAGACCTAGAGCCGATCGTGCCGATCGCGCGACAGGCGAGCGTCACAGATGGAGCTGCCTCGCTCAGTCCGATCCGATCGGAGGAAGCCCCACCGGGCGATCCCGAAGAGAAGCGCGACAGCCAAGGGATCACTCGGCGGCCAAGACGAGACATCTGCTCAGGAGCGCCCGATCTCGACACGCCGAACAGAGACGAGCCCCGGATCGGGAGAGCGGCCTGCGCGCCGCGCACGGAGGCGGCCGACACCGTAGCTGATGGCGCTGATCGCTCCGACGAAGAAGCCGATCGGCAAGTCGAATTGATAGGAGAGCGCGATGGCGATCCAAACCGTTCCAGCCGACAGGCTTGCCGACAAGAGCATGGCCTTGACGGGATGATCCGTAAAGGCGCGCGCGGCCGAGGCCGGCCCCACCATGAGGCTGAACACCAGCAAGGCGCCGACGACCGGCAACGCCATCGTTGTGGCGAGGCCGACGATGCTCAGGAAGCCGATCTCCATCCAGGCGCCCGACACACCACGCGCTTCGCACAGATCGGGTGAGACCGAGCTCAGCAGCAGGGGGCGGAACAGCACCGCCACGGCGATAAGGCAGACCGCGCCGAGCGCCGCGACCGTGCCGAGCGCCGCGAGGCTGATGCCCAGGATCTCGCCGAACAGGAGCGCGTAGATGGCCTGGAAATATTCCGTCGTGCGGCTCAGGAAAAGGGCGCCGAGGCCGAGCAGCATTGCGAGTGTCAGGGCGGTAGCGATATCGCTGCGCCCGAGCCGCGTCAGCTGGCTGATGCCGAGAATGCCGAGCGCCGAGAACACCAGAAGGCCGATCAACGGGTCGATGCCGAGAAGGCTTGCGGCCGCAGCGCCCGGAAAGGCGCTGAGCGGCAGCGCATGGGCCGCGAAGGAGGAACCGCGGATCACCACGAAGAAGCCGACGACGCCGGCGACGACGGCGACAAGAGTACCGCCCAACCAGGTGTTGATCATGTAGGCGTCGAACATGCGCTGCCTCAGCTTCCGCTGGCCTTTCGGGATTGCCCCGTGCCCGGCGACCGCCCTGCGCCGTCGCGCGAGACCATCGCGGCCGCCAGGTAGACGACGAAGATGATGGAGACGATGCAGAAGCTGACGGGCCAGCCGTGGCCACCCGTCCAGACATAGCTGTCATAGGCGATGACGATGCCGGCCCAGGTGGACGTCAGACCGATGGCCGCAGCATACAGGATCGCGGTTCCGGGCCGCTTCGCCCAACGCAGCGCGATGGCGGCCGGCCCGATCAGAAGCGCGGTGGACAGGATGGCGCCGACCGTGATGGCCGAAAGCGCGACGGCCAGCGCCAGCACGACGAGATGCGCCAATCCGACGAGGCGGACGGGTACGCCGCAGACAGTCGCGAGGTCTGGATCGAGCGAGCACAGGAGGAGCGGCCTGTAGAGCAGTGCGATGCCGAGGAGCGCCCCCGCGCCGACCGTTAGGACAAGGGGGACGATCGTTGGCGAGATCGCGAACATCGAGCCGAACATCACGGTGACGGTTGCGCCTGCGGTCGTATGTTTCGTGGTCGCGACCAAGAAAAGGAGAAGGGCGGACACGCCGAGCCCGGCTCCCGTGACGATGCCTGTGACGAGGTCGCGCTCGCTCGCCCTGTCGATGCGGAACGCCTCCATGCTGACCGCCGCGACGACGCCCATGAGGAGGAAGCCGAGCAGCGGATTGATGCCGAAGAGGAACGCGGCGGCACCGCCGGCGCTGCTGACGTCGGCCAGGGAATGGCCCGCGAAGGACTGTTCGCGGATGACCGTGAAGACGCCGATCGCACTCGAAACGACGGCTGCCGCTCCTCCGATCACGGCGGCGGTCCGCACCGGAGCGCTGGTGAGGAGCCCCGGTTCGAGGATGGCGGAGACGAGGTCAGGCATGTCGATCACGGGATCTGCACCACGGAAGCCGGCTCGCCGCCGAGGGTCGCGAGCGCTTCCCCGGCCGGGTCGGCCGCTACCACAAGGATGCGGCCGTGCACTCGGATGACGTCGATGCGGAACCCGTAGAGCCGGCTCAGCACCTCCGTGCGTACCACCGCCTGCGTGGATCCGGTGGCGGCGCGGCCATGGGCGAGGTAGACGATGCGGTCCATGGCCGACAGCAGCGGGTTCATGTCGTGCGCCGATAGGAGCACGGCCGTCTGGAACTCCCGCGACAAACGGCGAAGCAACGCCACGATGCCGGCGACGCTTCGGATGTCGAGGTTGGCCAGCGGCTCATCGAGCAGCAGCAGTCGTGGGCGCCGGATCAGCGCGTGGGCGATCAGAACACGCTGCTGTTGGCCGCCGGAAAGACGTCCGATCCGCTGGTCCGCGAAGCTGTCGGCCTCGACGGCCTGGAGCATCGCATCCACCTTGGCCCGACGCGCCCGGGACGGCAGCGGGATGCCGAAGCGCGCTCCATCGAGACCCAGTTCCACGAGATCGCGCGCCCGCAACGGCATCAAGGGATCGAGCGCGAATTTCTGCGGCACATAGCCGATGGCGGCGCGCTTGCCGCCCCCGAGCATCACTCGGCCGCTTTCCGGCGATACGAAGCCGAGGATCGTCCTGAGGAGGGTCGTCTTGCCGGACCCGTTCGAGCCGATGAGACCACAGAATTCGCCGGGCCTGAGGGCGAATTCGATATCGTCCAGGATCAGCCGGCCCGCGAGCGATACGCGGGCCTTGCGGACCTCCAGGACTTTGTCTTCGAGCGGAAGGGTGTCGGTCGTCACTTCTGCAACGATAGGGTCGACGTCTTGTCGGCGACAGCCTTGGTGAGTGCCTCGACCTCGGCCTGCATCCACGACTGATAGGTATATCCGGGGGTCGGCATCGTCTCGTAGACACCGACGACGGGAACCCCTGCCTTCTGGGCGGCGTCGAGGAAGGACGCGGTCAAGGCGTCGGTCACTTGTTGATTATAGACGAAGATCTTGACCTTATGGTTGGAGAACAGCTCGTTCTGAATCGTGATGTCCTGCGGAGCCGGATCGGTGCCGTCCATCACGGCCTTTTCCAGGGTCTGGGGCGTCATCAGCTTGCAGCCCATGGCCTTCAGGAGATAGTCGGCGACCGGCTCCGTCGTCGCCACCGGCGTGTCGGGATACTTTGCCTTGAAGGCCGCGATACTGTCCATCCAAGGCTTCAACGAGGCAACGAAGGCTTCGGCATTGGCATGGAAGGTCGCGGCCTCGGAGGGCTGCAGCTTGGCCAAGGCGTCGGCCACCGCCATGGCGACCACCGGCATCGTCTTCGGATCGTACCAAAGATGCGGGTTCTCGATGTCGTCGGGAAGGTTCAGGAGCTTCTGCACGTTCAAGACCTGACGCTCGGCGTTGGGTGACGCCGCCATCAGCTTATCGGCCCAGCTGTCGTAGCCGACGCCGTTCTCCACCACCAGCTTTGCTTGCGAGAAGGCCATTGCGAGCTTCGGGCTGGCTTCGAACGTGTGTGGGTCCGTGTTGGGATCTGTCAGGATCGCCTCGACATGCACGGCTTTGCCACCGACCTGCCGGATGACATCGGCATATTCGTTCTCGACCCCGATCACCTGGATCGTGGAGGGCGTCTGAGCGGATGCGGAACCGGCCAAAACCATAAGGCCGAGGGTCGCGGCGATGCGAACAAGCGTCATGTGGTTCATCCTGCGCGTCAATGGAAAAAGGCGCGAGCGCCAAGCCAGGACGCCTTTAGATATAATATAACATTACATGTCTAGCTCCTATCAGATCGACCCGGGGAAATCCGGACCGATGCGCAGTGAATTGCCCCGGGTCTCCCGGAGGCCATTTCGTTTACGCCTTGCGGTGATCGTCGATGAACGCGATCATCGTTCGAATGGGCGGTCGAGTTCACCTCCAACAGAAGCGCGTGACCTCGACTTGCCGAATAAAGAAGCCGGCCAATCCGCTCGCGCGATGCAGCCGTGACAGACGGCGCAACCGCGAGAGTTACCTGAAAACGACTGCCAGCTCGGACAGGCAGCCGCATACTTCAGCGCTCTCCGTCAGCAAATTGCGTGAGATTGACTCGGGAGATACACGTATACGATCACAAACCCATTGTTTTGTAATGCTCTGCAATCGACTGGATGGCCAGCATATAGCAAGCCTTTCGCATGCTGAGTTTATCAGGGATTGCCGTCGAAGGGACGTGATCCGCTCGAACGTCGTGGCGATCGTATCTTCGAGGCCGGATTCCACGAGCTGGCGCTCGGTCGGACCTTCGTTCACGCGCTCCCGAAACGAAGGGGTGAGCTTGCAGCTGCTCTGGCTTTCCATTTCACCGAGCAATGTGTTGAAAAGGATTTGTTCCCGACGTCGCTCGAGGCGGCCGAAGCTCATGCGTGACAGATTTTTCGCCCACTCGAAGTATGAAACGACGACGCCGCCGGAATTGGCGAAGATGTCGGGAATGATAGGAATCCCGCGCTCTTCGAGGCGACGCTCCGCCTCGGGAGTCACGGGTCCGTTCGCCGCCTCGACGACGAGCCTGGCTTCGACGTGCTCGACGTTGTCGGCCGTGATGACGCCCTCGTGGGCCGCCGGTACGAGAATGTCGCAAGGGGTGGCAAGCACCGCGTCGCGATCGGCGTTGAAGCTGCCGCCGTTGAAGCCGGAAAGGCCACCCGTCGCTTTCATGTGCGACGTCAACGCAGCGATGTCGAGGCCATCCGGGTTGGCGATGCAGCCGTCCCGGTCGCTGACGGCGACGATCCTCGCTCCGTCCCGAGATGCGAAGCGCGCAAGGTGCGAACCGACATTTCCGAAGCCTTGGACGGCGATGGTCATGCCGGCCACGGAGGCGGGAAAGCCAAGCTCACGGGCTTCCTCCGAGTGGAGAAAAGCCTGGACAGCAAAATGCACCCCGAGCCCCGTCGCTTCCGTTCGCCCCTCGATCCCGCCATGCGTCAGCGGCTTGCCCGTGACGCAGCCCGGCGCGTTGATGTCCGCGGCATGGGTTCGCCGATACTGGTCGGCCATCCAGGCCATCTCGAGCGGGCCGGTCCCGACATCGGGCGCGGGCACGTTCTGCAAGGGGCTCAGGAGATTGCGACGGATTAGCTCGGCTGCGAAACGCCGGGTAATTTGCTCGCGTTCGGCGACGCTCCACTGCGCATTGTCGATCTTCAGTCCGCCCTTCGAACCGCCGAACGGGATGTCGACGAGCGCGCACTTCAAGCTCATCAGGGTCGCGAGGGCTTCGACCTCTTCCCGATCGACGTCGGGCGCATAGCGGATCCCGCCCTTGACCGGTTCGATATGATCGGAGTGAACGGCACGATACCCCTCGAACGTATGAAGCGTGCCGCGCAGGCGGACGCCGAACTTCACCGTATATGACGAATTGCAAACCTTGATCTTATGCGCGAGCGCAGGCTCGAGGGCGAGCGACGTGGCGGCTTCGTCGAATTGCTCCTCGACGGCCTGGATGAAGTTGAACACCGTATGACCTCCCATTTCGGTGACGGCTCTCCTAGGCGCAAACATTCGATGCTAGAAGGGGCAACGAGAGCAACAGGTGGTGCAAAGCAGGAGCGTTTATGAGCAGTTCGGTGCGGTTCTCTGGCTACACAGAGCTTCAGGATTCGATCGCGGCGCATTTTCCCGGTCTCACGCCACAGGAGCAGCTGCTCGCCAAGGTCATCATGGAGCGACCGACGGACGTCGCCTTCAGCAGCATGCGCAAGCTCGCCGCCAGCGCGAACGTCTCGCCCTACTGCGCGATCCGCCTCTTCAAGAAGCTGGGTTTCGCGTCCTTCGACGAAATCCGGCAGCTCGCGACCGCCGCACTGGTCGAGAACCCGGTGGTGGCGCTGGAGAAAGCCCAGGCCTCCCCGCAGGTGGGGCCGGGCAGCATGCTGGCGACGCAGGTGGACATGGTGGTCCGCGCCATCAAGAACCCGACCGTCGCCGAGCTCGACGCCGTCGCGGCCATCCTGGCGCGGGCCAAGGTCAACTACATCGCCGGTTTCCGCACCTCGCAGGCCTTGGCGCAGCATTTTCACTACTGCGGCCAGCATGCGCACAAGAACCTCCTGATCATTACGGGTGAAAGCAGCTACGCCATCGACCAGCTGGCGGGCATCGGTAGCAGCGATGTGCTGTTCGTCCTGTCCTTCAAGCCCTACGCGCAGCTCTCCATCCGGTTGGCCCAATATGCCAAGGGCCGCGGCGCGCGCATCCTGGCGCTGACGGACAACAAGCTGTCGCCGATCTATCGCTTGGCCGACGACATCCTCTTCGTCGCCGCCGAGGGAACGTCCTACTTCAACTCCCTTGTCGGCCCCACCATCGTGCTCGAGCGGCTTCTGGTGCGCATGCATGCGTTGAACGAGGGCGGCGCAGCCGCGCGGCTCAAGGAGTATCGCTCGCTCCACCGCTATCTCGATCGCGCCAACCGCTGACGGCACCGCAACGGCTGGTGCGAAATTCACAGACTTTGCACTGACTTGATGCTGAGCGATTGAAACGGACGCGGGCGACATGCATCCCGGCTCCCGCGAGACCGCCCCCCGGGACCGATGCTGGCCACGCCGATCCGTGCCGACCCCGCCGGACCGTTCCTCGCAAGCCATCCTGCGAAGCCAGGCGCCGTAGAAGGACGTGTAGTTGATGTCGTCAAACCCCTGCCTTGCGAGCGTCGTCGCGGAAATTGCCGACGAGGTCGGACGAATGACGGAGCGCGGAGACGTCGCCCGGTACATTCCGGAACTTGCCCATGTCGATCCGCGTCAGTTCGGCATGGTTGTCGTCGATGCGGACGGGCGTGTCTTCGCAGCTGGAGATAGCGACACGCCGTTTTCGATCCAAAGCATCTCGAAGGTCTTCACGTTGACCATGGCGCTCGGCATGATCGGCGACCGCCTGTGGCAGAGGGTCGGCCGGGAGCCGTCGGGCAACCCGTTCAATTCGATCGTCCAGCTCGAACTCGAGCGCGGCGTTCCGCGCAATCCCTTCATCAACGCGGGTGCCATCGCCGTCACCGATGTCATCGTGGCCTCGCACCAGCCACGCGAAGCGATAGGAGAAATCCTGCGCTTCCTTCAGTCTCTCGCCGCAGACCGGCGGATCGTGATCGACAAGACCGTGGCCGACTCGGAGAAACGGACTGGGTTCCGCAACACCGCCCTTGCGAACTACATGAAAAGCTTCGGGGTGATCGAGCGCCCGGTCGAGTTCACGCTCGGCGTCTACTTTCACCAATGCGCCATCGCCATGTCCTGCCGGCAGCTCGCCACGGCGGCGCGCTATCTCGCTTTCGGAGGAGCGGACCCGGCGACGGGACGCGCTGTCGTGACGAGCGAGCGAGCACGCCGCATCAACGCGCTGATGCTGACCTGCGGCCACTACGACGGTTCGGGAGACTTCGCCTACAAGGTCGGCCTGCCCGGCAAGAGCGGCGTCGGCGGCGGCATCATCGCCGTGGCTCCCAACACGGCCTCGATCGCGGTCTGGTCGCCCGGCCTCGACCGTGCCGGGAATTCGCTGCTCGGTCAGTTCGCCCTCGAACGCCTCGTCAAAAGAACGGGATGGTCGATTTTCGGTCCCTAGGGGCGGTTTGACTCGGCGTTACCCCGCCGACCGAGCGTTATGGTGAGGGCGGCCCGAAGGGGCTTGCACGCTGCGCCCAAGCGCAACGATTGGTGCGTAACCAACAATTTGCCGCCTAACATGTTGCGGGTCGATTGTACGGCGAGGAGAGTTCGGGCATCTCCCGTCGCCAGGTCGCCACTGTGCTGAAGCGGCCATGTCTGGGAGGACAATCTTGCATACTCTACTGAAGACGATCGCTCTGCTCGGCATGGCCGGCGCGGCCATGATGGCCTCCGTGCCGGGCTGGGCGAAAGATCTGGTGGTCGCCACCGACACGGCCTTCGTGCCCTTCGAGTTCAAGCAGGGCGACCGATACGTCGGCTTCGACATCGATCTGTGGGATGCGATCGCCAAGGATATGGGCGTCACCTACAAGCTCCAGCCGATGGACTTCAACGGCATCATCCCGGGCCTGCAGACGCATCAAGTGGATGTGGGCATCGCGGGTATCACCATCAAGGACGAGCGTCGAAAGGCCGTCGACTTCTCCGACCCGTACTACGACAGCGGCCTGCTTCTCATCGTGCCGAAAGGGAGCGCCATCAAGTCGGGCGCGGACCTCAAGGGCAAGGTTCTCGCCGTGAAGACCGGAACGGCGTCCGTCGACTATGCCAAGGCGAACTTCCCGGACGCGGAGCTGCGCCTCTTCCCGAACATCGACAACGCCTATCTCGAGGTCCAGACGGGCCGCGCGGACGCGGCCCTGCACGATGCCCCGAACGTCTTGTACTTCATCAAGACGAATGGGCAGGGAAAGGTGCAGGCCGTGGGTCCGCAGCTCCAGGCCCAGCAATACGGGATGGCCTTCGAGAAGGGGAGCGAGCTGAGGGAAAAGGTCAACGCGAGCCTGGCCAAGCTGAAGGCCAACGGCACCTACAAGGCGATCTACGCCAAGTGGTTCGGCGAAGAGCCCCCAAAGCAGTGATCCGACGCTGACGAGCCGCGTCGTCGCCCAGGTCGGTCACCGGGCCGGGCGACGGCGCTGCCTTCCGGCGATCGCACGAGCGGGTGACCCGTCCTCTCCGAGGACCGGGTCATCGTCGTCGCGGTAACGCCCGGCGGCCCGTAGCCCGCCGCCGGCCTCTCCGCTCCCTTTCCGTCTTATCGGCAGGACGTGTTCCGTCCTCCTCGCAGGGATCTGCGTCCTATGGATTTTGACTGGTCTGTCATCTGGCAAGCCCTGCCGGAACTTTTGAAGGGCGCGCGCCTGACGATATTCATCGCCCTTGTCGGTCTTGTCGGCGGCATGGCGATTGGCACACTCGTCGGTCTCGTCCGCGCCTACGGCCATCCCGTCTTCAACTGGCTGTGTTTCATCTACGTCGAACTCATCCGCGGCACGCCCATCATCGTGCAGGTCATGTTCATCTATTTCGCACTTCCCCTTCTGGCGGATGTGCGGATCGACCCGCTCTCGGCCGCGATCATCTCCATTGTCATCAATTCCAGCGCCTACATCGCCGAGATCGTGCGCGGGGCCTTCCTGTCGGTCCACAAGGGCCTGAGGGAGGCCGGTCTGGCCTTGGGTCTGCCGTTCTGGAAGGTGCTGGCCTACGTCATCGGCCCGCTCGCTTTCCGCCGCATGACCCCGGCTCTCGGCAACCAGTGCATCGTGAGCCTGAAGGACACTTCGTTGTTCATCGTCATCGGCGTGGGCGAACTGACCCGCTCCGGGCAGGAGATCATGGCCTCGAACTTCCGCGCGGTGGAAATCTGGTCGGCGGTCGCGATCATCTATCTCGCGATGACGGCGGTTCTGTCGCTCGTCCTGCGTACCACCGAAAAGAGGATGCGGATCCTGTGAGCATCGTAGAATTCAAAGGTGTCACCAAGCGGTTCGGCACCGTCACCATCCTCGACAACGTCGACCTTTCCATCCCCGTCGGCGAGAAGCTGGTGCTGATCGGCCCCTCCGGCTCCGGCAAATCGACGCTCCTGCGTTGCATCAACGCGCTGGAGGAAATCGATGGCGGCGACCTCATGGTCGACGGGCACAGCGTGAAGGGCGGTTCCAAAACCGTGCGCCTCATCCGCCAGGAAGCGGGTATGGTGTTCCAACAGTTCAATCTTTTTCCGCAGATGACGGCGCTGGAGAACGTCGCCTTCGGTGCCCGCCACGTGCGCGGCACGCCGAAGCGGCAGGCCGAGGAGGAGGCTCGCGAACTGCTCGCCAAGGTCGGCCTCGCCGAGCGCGCCGGCCACTATCCCGGCGAACTGTCGGGTGGCCAGCAGCAGCGCGTCGCCATCGCCCGGGCGCTCGCCGTGCGTCCCAAGCTGATGCTTTTCGACGAGCCCACCTCGGCGCTCGATCCCGAACTGCGCCAGGAGGTGTTGTACGTCATGCAATCCTTGGCCGAAGAAGGGATGACGATGATCGTCGTCACGCATGAAATCGGCTTCGCCCGTCAGGTCGGGACACGGCTAATCTTCATGGAGGGCGGCAAAATCACGGTGGACGGCCCTCCTGCTGAACTCATCTCTACCCCCAAGAACCCAAGGCTGCGCGAATTTCTTCGTCACGTGCACTGACGGGTATCAACTCCGCATGGATGGGCTGTGACGTGCCCCCGACTTTGGACCGCCGGGCCGGAAGATTTCCGGGGTGATTTGCTCAGGCGGGCGGGCTGCCTTCCGAGCGTTTCATCAGCTCGATCGGGGTCTTGTGACCGATCGCGCTGTGAGCGCCGGACTTCGTTGGTGTCTCCACGCCAAGCCTCCATCTTGGCCTTCGCGTCGTCAAGGCTCATGAACCAGTGGATGTTCCGGCACTCGGCTCGGAACTTGCCGTTGAAGCTCTCGATGAAGGCATTCCGGCATGATGGCGCCGGTTCCCTGTTCCCGAGATGGGATGAAGCGGATAGCTTTCTCCGATCCGGGCCACGGGGCACCGGGAGCACGAAGAGTGCGGGCAGGCCGTCGCACTGACATGAGCTGCGAGCTCGAAGTCGTTATCTGGCCGCCCCTGCGACTAGCCCGGATGCGCTGCGAGCGCGGATCCGTAATTATCGTGTCGCCCGCCGGCTCCCCTGATGTCACAGACCAGGAGGAGGACATGCGTATCGTCGGCATGGATATCCACCGGGTGGCGGCCGAGGCCGTGGCGCTGCTCGATGGAACGTTGGTGAAGCTCGGCCGCATTCCCATGCTGCGCGACAGCCTCGAGGCGTTCGCGCGAACCGCTCTTGCCAAGGACGATCACGTCGTCGTCGAGGCGACAGGCAACGCCGCTGCCGTCGTCGAGATGCTGGCGCCTCATGTCGGCCGCTGATCGCGTTGTAGAACGAGTTGTTCATATTGGCGTCGTCCAACTGCCTGTGCACAAGATTCTCGAAAGGATTGCTGCAAGCTGGACTAAGTCTTTGGCTTCAAAGTCCCAGTCTTTGCGATCTACACATCCCCTGTCACCGGGTGCTGTTGTTTCATTGTCTCGGGGAATATATGCGGTTTTCAACCCGCACTGGCGTGCGGCTTCCAGATCGTAACCATGCGCCGCGATCAGCATGGCTCGCTCCGGCGGAACCTGAAGAAACTCACAAGCTCGCAGGTACACCGTCGGCATAGGCTTGTATGAGGATGAAATGTCAGCGCCAAGGATCGTATCCCACGGCAAGCCGGCATGTTTGGCCATATTCACGAGCAGCCGCGTGTTGCCGTCCGAAAGGGGCGCAACGACATAGCTCTCCCTCAACTTTGTGATGCCCTCAACGGAATCCGGCCATGGCTTCAAGCGATGCCATGCCGCATTCAGGTCTTGCAGTTCGGATTGGGCAAGACCGGTCGGCGCTACCCCAAAATCGCTCAGACAGGTCTCCAAGTTCTCCATATTCAGCACATCGAGCGGGACGAAGGGACGCTGCCCCGACCTGATGCGACCAACGGAGGCATCATAACCGGCGACCCAGGCGTCTGCGAATACGCCGGCTGAGATATGGTCGATACCGTTCCGGTTCAGAAATCCTCTCGCCTCGGCCGCGATGCTTCCTCGCCAATCGACGACCGTTCCGAGCACATCGAAGAACAACACTTCAACCTTCGACACGTCAAATCTCCCAGGCGACTCATCAATTGCGGTACGAAGCGTCGGCTTTGTCGAGCTGTCGCTTCAGGTAGTCGAAGTGGGCGAAGGCTTGGTCGTTGTAGGGCAGCCAACCATCGGCCGTCTTCCGCGCGAGTTCCTCGCTCATGACGTTCAGCGGCTGCCCGGTGGAATAGGCGAGAACGAGCACCTTCGCCGCCCGCTCCAGAAAATACAGGTTCTCAAACGCCTCGGCGACGGTAGGCCCTGTCACGGAGACGCCGTGCTGCCCCATTATGAGCGCGCTGCGATTGCCGAAGGCCTCGGCCAGCCGTTCGCCTTCGGCAGCGTCGTTGGCGATGCCGCCAAACCCAAGGTCGATACCGAGCGTTCCGAAGAACCGGGCCGTGTTTTGGTCGATCGGTTTGAGCTCGGGGTTCTGAAGGCCCGCGAGCGCCGTGGCGTAGGGCGGATGGCAATGGAAAATCACACGGGCGCTTGGGCATTTACGGTGGATGGCCCCGTGGATCGACCAGGCAGAAGGATCAGGGGCGTCAGGGCGCTCCATCACACTCCGATCCTCGGCATCGAGCAGCAGCAGATCGCTTGCTTTCACCTCCCCGAAATGCCGCCAGCGGGAATTCATCAAGAACGTCTTCCCATCGGCCGAGACGGCAGCGCTGAAGTGATTGCCGACCGACTCATGCCAATCGAACTGAGCCGCAAGGCGGAAGGCCGCGGCCATGTCCACGCGCAGAGCATGGACCGCTTCGGCATCAAGATTTTCAAAGCGCATCGGCAGACCCTTCTTTTCTCGGCGCCGCCCGGGTCATTATGATAAGAGCCTATCGGCAGAACCGTCTTCACTGCCCGTGAGAATAATGTTCCATAGCAGCACATTAGAAGGTCGATAAATCTTATAGGACATAACTCTGGGATTATGTTGATGCGTCATTCGTTGCCGCCACTGCGCTTGTTGACGACCTTCGAAGCCGTGCTCAGGACAGGCGGTGTGCAGAATGCCGCCAAGGAGCTGAATGTTACGCAGCCAGCCGTCTCCCAAGCGCTGCGCGCCTTGGAAGATCATCTCGGCGCGAGCCTGCTTGATCGCCGCAAGCGTCCCGCCACGCTGACGGACGCCGGGCACGTCCTGTTCAGAGCCGTGTCGAAGGGACTGGACGAGATTGGACAAGCCGTTCAGCAGATCAGGCTGATGGGGGCGGTCGATGAGGATCTCGTCACAATCGCATGCACGATCTGCACCGGCACTTACTGGCTGATGCCCCGCCTAGCAGCGTTCTACAGCGAACACCCTCATTTGACGGTACGCGTTGCGACGTCTCCAAGCGTCCCCCGGTTCTCTCCCGAAACAGATCTGTTGATACGCTACGGACACGGACAGTGGGACGATGGAAGAAGCGAGCTTCTATTCAAAGAGAGAATCGTTCCGGTTTGCAGTCCCAAGCTCCTCGAAGAGATTGGATCCGACGATTTCAGCAGGGCTACGTTGCTGGATGTCGAGAGGCCAGACGAGTGCTGGCCGCAATGGCAAGATTACCTGCACATGGCCGGACATCGAGGCACCCATTGTCCGGTTCGAACATTCGACAACTATGTGCAAGCGACGCAAGCCGCGATTGCAGGCATGGGAATCATGCTGGGTTGGGTGTCAAACTCAGAAGATCTTCTGAGAGACGGGCGACTTGTCGAATACCGCGATACGCCTTTGATACCTGAGGACGCGTTTTTCGTTGTTGCGCCGTTGGATAGGCGTTCCAAGCTATCGGCCCGCTTATTAGCGGATCACTTGCACAACCGTGCTGCCGAACCTCGGCCCTAAGGCTCTCGTTTGCGCTCAGCGCTAAATTCAAGCCTGAACCCTGCGTTGGATCAGTGATGGTCGTGTAGCGTCAACAGCCGTCCTTAGCCTTCAGACGGATGCGAGCATTCGCTACCCTGAATCTGTGTCCGAATAATGCACGGAGGCCAAGTGACGATGCGACTTTCTGAGAACCTGCGCGCTCACGCGTCCACCGTCATTGAACGCAGCACCTAGCCAGGCGCGCACTTCATCCTTCGACCCGTTTCAGTCCTTCACCCGCCATAAGCGATTCTCTGAAAGCGGTCATTGACCCAGCACCTTGGCAGGCTGCGGTGCGCTGAACTGATCCCGGTAGGATTGCGGGCTCACGCCCGCGCGCCGCCGGAAATGATGCCGCAGCGTATCGGCAGACCCCATGCCGACGGCGGCTGCGATCTCATCGATGCTGTGCCTGCGTTCAACGAGCAGGCGTTTGGCCTGCTCCACCCGTTCGGCAATGAGCCATTCGCCCGGCGGCGAGCCTGTCGCCTCGGTGAAGCGCCGTACGAACGTGCGTAGGCTCATATGGCACTCGGACGCCATGCGCGTCAGCATCCAGGATGCACCGAGATCGGCCCGCATTC
>NZ_BBWM01000040.1:0-770 GCF_001463805.1 Aureimonas sp. D3
GGTCGAGCAGCGGCGCGATCTCTGACTGGTGGCGCGCGGGAACAGGACGTTCCAGAAACTGCGCCTGCCCGCCGGTGCGGTGGGCCGGCATCACCAGCCGCCGTGCCACGGAGTTGGCGGCCTCCATGCCGAAGTCCTGCCGGACGATGTCGATCAGGAGGTCGATGCCGGCAGCGCTCCCCGCCGAGGTGAGGATGCGCCCGTGCGAGCGGTAGAGCGAGGCATCGTCCACCGCAACGGCGGGAAACCTCGTTCGCAGCGCCTTCGCGTAGCGCCAGTGCGTCGTTGCCGTGCCACCGTCGAGGAGGCCCGTCGCAGCCAGAACGAACGCGCCCGAACAGATGGACGCAAGCCGCGCACCACGGTCATGGGCTTGGCGGAGGCGATCGACCAGATTGCCGGGTACGAGCTCGTTCGCACCCTTCCAGCCGGGGACGACGATGATGTCGGCTTGGTCGAGAAGGTCGATGCCGTACTCGGGCGTCACCAAGAACCCGCCATGGGCACGCAGCGGCCCGTCCTCGACCGCGCAACTGGCGAAACGATACCAGCCCTCGCCCATCTCAGGGCGGGCGAGGCCGAAGACCTCGGCGACGATCCCGAACTCGAAGGTGCAGAGGCCGTCGTAGAGGAGGGCGACGACGAGGGGGCCGGACGTGTTTGGCATGATCTTCCCGTACTCTGACCTTTCGGCCAATTGCAAGGGACGGGAGAGTACGGCGACATGGGCGCGTGTCCAGATCAGGAGCATGCCATGCCCAGCGCCGTCA
>NZ_BBWM01000041.1:0-19671 GCF_001463805.1 Aureimonas sp. D3
CCGCCGTTCCCGCCGCCCCCAGCCCGATCGCCCGCGAGCACTTTGCCGCCGAGTTCACGTTCGAGACGGACTGCTGGGATGTCCACGACACGCTCTCGCGCGGGGCCGACTTCGTGCTTCTCGACGTACGAAGCCCCGCCCTCTTTGCTGCGGGCCATATCCCCGGCGCGATCAACCTGCCCCACGGCAAGATCGTCCGCTCCAAGCTGGAACAGTGGCCGGCGGAGACGCTCTTCGTCACCTACTGCGCCGGCCCCCATTGCAACGGCGCGGCGCGCGGTGCCCTTCGACTCGCCGAACTCGGCCGCCCGGTGAAGATCATGGCTGGCGGGATCACGGGATGGCTCGACGAAGGGTTCGAGTTGGCGACGGACGCGACGGAGTGAGCAGCGCCATCCACGAGCCCACGCAGGAGGATGTGCCTCGCCTCCACGACCTGATCCGGGCGCATGCCGCGTTCGAACGCGGCACGGCGACACTGACGCGGGATGAGCTCGAAGCCCTCGTCCTTGGCTCGTGTCAGCCGATCCGCTTCCTCGTCGCCAAGCGTGAGGGCGATCTTGAGGGCTACGCGGCCATCACCTTCGACTGGTCCGTCTGGCATGCGCGGCGCTACGCGCATCTCGAATGTCTCTTCGTCGCCGAGGCCTTTCGCGGACAGGGCCTCGGCGCGCGTCTCCTCGCCAGCGCGCGGGCTGTCGCCCTAGCAGAGGGCGCCGATCGGATGGAATGGCAGACGCCAGCGTGGAATGTGGATGCGAGTCGCTTTTACAGCCGGGAGGGAGCTGAGACCGAGGCAAAGACACGGTTCACCGTGCATCTGTAACGGAATGCTCCCCTCGCAGTTGGGCTTGACCGACAAGGGCCCGACGCGAGGCAGCTAGGGAGCGAAACTTCTCCGAAGCAGACCGGCAGGAAACCACCCCGTCCGGTCTGAAATGACAAGGGAAGCGGACGCTCGGAAGCGGTTCATCCGCTTCCGACCCATTCGGAGATGCAACCGGCTTTCCAACCTTATCGAAAGCGGTCATCAACTCGGATCGGTTTCGAGCCAAGCGGAGCAAAGGCCGGCAACGCAAGCGCTGCGACCAACATGGCTCGACTATTCAGCAAAGGCGTGGAAGCGTGAACGGCTCGATCGAACGGACAAGTCCGGGCATTACCCTCTTGCCTGTTGCCCAAGCGACCAGGGCGACCTTTGCGGGCCTCTATCTTGAAAGAACGCTCCTTGTCTTCATCCGGACCGGGTCGAAACGCGTGGTATGTCCGATCAGCGGCGAACTCGTCGGACAGGCTGGCGACGTCATGATCTTTCCGCCGGGTTCCATGGTGACGATGGAGAACCGTCCCCTCGTCAACGACAGCTACCGTGCCGACGCGGTCAGCCTTTCGCACGAGCTTGTCAGTACGGTCTTTTCACGACACACGGTCCCGCCCGGCCCCATTGGCGTCCAGGTCCTGAGGGGCACCATGCACCAGCCCAGCGCGGTGTTCGATCTGATAAAAGGCACCTTGGAGGACCGCGGCGGCTTGCCGGACGCGATCTATCGGCACCGGCTTTTGGAGCCGCTGGTCTGGCTGCAACAGGCCGGTGTGCGCCTGACGGTCGGGAGCGAGGATCATCCGCTCGCGAAGGTCCGGCGGCTGATCCAAACCGATCTCTCCCATTCTTGGCGGGTGCTGGAAGTGGCAGCGCATTTCGGCATGAGCGAAGCATCGTTCCGACGCTGGCTGTCGCGATCCGGTCTCGGCTTTTCCGGCATTCTGTCGAATTCACGCTTGGAGCACGGACTCGGCTTGCTGCAGACGACCCTCGACCCGATCTCGCAAATTGCTCTGGAATGCGGGTTCAAGACACCATCGCATTTCTCGGACGCGTTTCGCGCCCGGTTCGGCATCACGCCCCGGCAAATCCGCTCGGCGGCAGATTGATCGTTTCCCGATAGTTTCTGAGCGGCAGGCGACGGCATCTTCCATCCGGCGCGGCTAAGTCTGAGGAGCATCAACTGGCTTCACCAAGCGACGAGGCTCCCATGTTTCGCACGATCCCCTTCACGGCGCTGGCTTTCGCTGTCGCCTTGACGAACGCCGCCAGCGCTCAGGATTTCAAGCTCACCAGCACATCCTTGTCCGAGGGACAGCAACTCTCCCTCTCTCTCGTCTTCAAGGGTTTTGGATGCGAGGGCGGCAACCGATCGCCGCAGCTCGCCTGGTCGGGCGCGCCGGCGGGCACCAAGAGCTTCGCCGTCACCGCCTACGATCCAGATGCGCCGACGGGCTCCGGCTGGTGGCATTGGAACGTGGTGAACATCCCCGCTTCCATCGTATCTCTGCAGGAAGGCGCCAGCGGCCAGGAGATCATGCCGAAAGCCGCGCAGGAACTGACCAACGATTATGGAGCAAAGGGCTTCGGTGGAGCTTGCCCGCCTCCTGGCGAAGTGCACCGGTATGTGTTCACGGTCCACGCGCTTTCGACCGAGCGGTTAGACTTGCCCGAAAATTCCAGCAACGCGCTGGCGGGCTACATGATCGGCGCGAACACGCTCGCCAAGGCGCATATCACTGCAGTCTACAACCGCTAAGTGGATCGGGTACGGTCTTGAAGGTATGCAGCCGCAGCGACGCCCCTCTCGATGCCGTTGCGGCCGGGCAAACGGACAATGGCAGCTGACCTTCAATCGGAGCGGGAACCGGACCCATCGGTTTCCACTCCGTCCGGTCTCCGGCGGGAGAGGAAGCGGCCCATCCGTTATCGACCCTTCTACGTCGTTCCACACCTCTCGATCTCTGCCCACAAGCGGACATTAGCGCCGGGAGATCACCTGGAACCCTACCGCAAGTGCTGTCCCTTTGAACTGCAACGATCACATCCGACAACCGACGTGGGCAACTGGCTAGACAGCGCTATGTTTCCTGTCATATGCATACGCTATGCATGATCTGTTATCGAACAAGCTTGGTGCGCTGGGGGTCCTGATCGAGGAGCGGATGGGTCATGCCCTGCATGATCTGTCGCCTAGAGCTGCGGCGGTGCTATCGACGCTGCATTTTCGTCCCGGACTAACTACTACCGAGCTTTCCAAGGTGGTTGCGGTCAGTCAGCCAACGGCAGTGCGGCTCCTCGACGGGCTCCAGCGCCGGGGGTTTGTCGAACGCGGTGAGCAGGCGGGCCGCTTCACACCTTTGAAGCTGACAGAGGCTGGCCGTGTCGAAGTGACCCGCCTTCAGAACGAGCGGATCTTAACAATTGGCACCCTTCTGATGCCTCTCGAACCTCACGAAACAAAGGCGTTCGAGACGATGCTCGACCGCATCCTCGCCGCAGCCACGACCTCGCGTTTCCACGCTAGGACAACGTGTCGCCTTTGCGAGCACGACCTCTGTGGACCGGGCGTCTGTCCGATCGGGAACAAAGCCACAGAAATCGAACAGGGAGTCGTTTAGGCATGATCACGTCCTACAGAGAGTATACGCCGTTGATCGACACAGACGTCTGGATCGCTCCGGACGCGACAGTGAGCGGAAACGTGACGATCGGCGCTGGTAGTCGGGTTCTCCATGGGGCGCGTATTGTCGCCGAGGGCGGAGGGGCGATCCAGATCGGGCGTTGCTGCATCGTAATGGAGAACGCTGTCATTCGAGCCACGACACGTCATCCTTGCAAAGTCGGAGATCACTGCCTCTTCGGACCTCATAGCCACGTCGTAGGCGCACAGATTGAAGACGAGGTTTTCGTCGCCACGGGCGCCTCGATATTCCACGGAGCGGTTATCGGCAAAGGCGCAGAGATCCGGGTCACCGGAACGGTTCATTTGAGAAGTCATCTGCCAGCGGGTGCGACTGTTCCGATCGGGTGGATCGCGGTGGGAGATCCCGCGCAAAATTTCTCCCCAGATCGACATGAGGAAATTTGGGCTGTTCAGAAGCCGCTCGACTTTCCGGGTTTTGTCTACGGGGTCGAGCGAACCTCTCCTGATTTGATGCGCCAGGTGACAACGCGACTTTCTGAGAACCTGCGCGCTCACGCGCATACCGCGATCGAACCCAACACCTAGTTCGACGCATAGCTCATCTTTCGACCCTTCTCGGACTGTTTTGATGCGTCCGGGAAACCCAGAAAGCCGATGTTCATCCGCTCTAGCGCTGTTCGGGTGGGATGTGCCGAACGCGCTCCGATAGCGCCGCAATGTCCGCAAGGTCGTAATTGAGAGTGTGCCGCTGTATGGAGGGTGGCCTATGCGCAAGGGACAGTCCAGCTCGCCATTCTTGTGCTGGTCGGATGGGCCTTGGCGCAAAGCCACCGCCGCAATTCGGGCAGACGTTGTGCAGGCGTGTTTCAACGCACTCGCAACAGAATGTGCATTCATAGGTGCAGATCCGAGCTGCCATGGAATGGGGCGGAAGATCGATGTCGCAAAACTCGCAGTTGGGTCTGAGATCGAGTGCCATTTTCTCTCCGTGCAGCCAGCGGGGATCGCATTGAACGTCCCTGATCCGTCGCAGCATTGTCCAAGCTAGATCCAAGGGTTGCCAGTGGTAGGATCGACCATTATCGATCCGATCATGCCAAACCCGCCGCTCGTTGCCATTCTTGCCTATGACGGCCTCTGCACCTTCGAATTCGGCTGCGCGGTTGAGGTGTTTGGCCAGTCCCGCCCAGAGATGGGGCCGAACTGGTATCGTTGCGTGACAGTGGCCGTTGAGGACGGGCCGCTACGCGGTTTGGGCGGCGTTCGCATAGAAGCCGATGGCGGGCTGGAACTGCTGGCAACCGCAACGACAATCATCGCTCCGGGCTGGCGAAACCCTTTAGATCAGGTGCCTCCATCGTTGGTGGAAGCTCTCAAATCAGCCCGGGATCGAGGCGCTAGGCTTGTCGGCATCTGTGCGGGCGCATTCGTCCTCGGGGCAACCGGGGTTCTACACGGACGCCGGGCCACCACGCATTGGTTCCACCTTGAGCGCTTGGCTGCTCTCTGGCCGGATACGCAGGTCGTGACGGATGTCCTCTACGTCGACGAGGGATCAGTTCTAACCTCTGCCGGTAGCGCGGCTGGGCTCGACCTTTGCCTCCATCTGGTGCGCTGCGACTTTGGCGCGAAGGCCGCCAACCAGGTTGCGCGTCGCCTTGTCCTGTCTGCTCACCGAGAAGGAGGCCAAGCGCAGTTCATCGAACGGCCTGTGCCGGTGAAGGCGGGCGCACGGCTCGCCGCTTTTCTGGATGGCGTCAGGCCGCGGCTGTCCGAGATCTGGACGATCGAACGGATGGCAGAGGAAGCAGGCATCAGCGTTACTGGCCTCCATCGACACCTCCGAGCTGCGACGGGTATGGCACCCGGTGCTTGGCTGGTTGCCGAACGCGTCCGGCACGCATGTGAACTCCTTGAGGACACGAACCTATCGGTCGAAGCGGTCGCCAGAGCGTCTGGCTTCCGCGAGGCAGTCAATCTGCGCAAACACTTTCGCAAAACGGTCGGGCTGTCCCCAACGTCATACCGCGCCCGGTTCGACGCCAAGGTGCGCACCTGACAACCTCGCCAAAGAGAAATGTCTTCTCATCGACCATTGGCTCCCAACACCGGACAGTCAGCAAACCACCGAGGCTGTGTGGAAACGCCGTCTTGTACTACCTTTTTGGTATCGCTGGAGGGGTGGGGATGGGCCGTTTCATCGAAGGCTGCGAGAGGCATCAAGCCCTTCTTCTGGCGGATTGCGTCGATGACTACGTCGGCGCGGAGAACCCGGTCCGGGTGGTCGACGTCTTCGTCGATGAGCTGGACCTCGCCTCGCTCGGCTTCGAGGGCGCGGCCGCGACGGGTCGGCCCGGCTACCATCCGGCGACGCTCCTGAAGCTCTACCTCTACGGCACCATGAACCAGGTGCAGTCCAGCCGGCGCCTGGAGCGCGAGGCGGGCCGCAACGTCGAGGTCATGTGGCTGACGGGCAAGCTCGCTCCCTACTTCAAGACGATCGCCGACTTCCGACGCGACAACGGCGAAGCGGTCCGCGCCACGTGCAAGCAGTTCGTCGTCCTGTGCCGGGAAGTTGGGCTGATCGGCGGCGGCACGGTGGCGGTGGACGGCAGCCGGTTCAAGGCCGTGAACACGAGGGATAAGACCTATACGCCAGGTGCCATCCGTCTTCGCTTGGCGCAGGTCGAGGCGAGCATTGAGCGCTACCTCGCCAAGCTCGACACGGCAGATCGGCAGGAGGCGGACGTCGCCGAAATGCGATCGACGCGCCTGAACGAGCGGATCGAGGCGCTCCATCGGCAGATGCGCGAACTCCACGCTATGGCAACAGCCGTCGAGACGGCGCCCGACCGTCAGATCTCGCTGACCGATCCGGATGCGCGGGCCATGGCCACGCACGGCAAGGGCACGGGCCTCGTCGGATACAACGTTCAGGTCGCCGTCGATGCCGAGAGCCACATCGTCGTGGCGCACGAGGTCACCAATCTCGGCCATGACCGGACCCAGCTCGCCAACATGGGCCAGCGGGCGAAGGACGCGACCGGTGCCGAACATCTGACGGTCCTGGCCGATCGGGGCACCTTCTCCGGGGCCGAGATCCTGGCCTGCGAAGAGGCAGGCATCACGCCCATCTGCCCGAGGCCCCTGACCTCGGGCGCCAAGGCCGAGGGGCGGTTCGGCAAGCCGGACTTCCTCTACGATGCGGCCAGCGACACCTATCGGTGCCCCGCCGGCGAGACCTTGCCCAAGCGCACGACGACCATCGAGAACGGCCTTGTCCTGAACCGCTACTGGTCGCGCAACTGCCGATCATGCGTGTTGAAGCCGGATTGCACCACCGGCAACGAACGGCGCGTGACGCGGTGGGAGCACGAGCATGTGGTGGAAGCCATGCAGGCTCGTCTCGACCGCATGCCTGATGCCATGCGCATCCGTCGGCGAACCGTCGAGCACGTGTTCGGGACGATCAAGGACTGGATGGGGCGTAGCCACTTCAAGACACGAAGGCTGCCGAACGTGGGAACGGAGATGAGCCTCCACGTCCTCGCCTACAACATGAAGCGGGCTATCGCCGTGCTCGGAACCCCAAGGCTTATCGGCGCGATGCGGGGGTAAAGGCGGATCGGCTTTGCCGCCCCACCGTCAAGCTCGGCTCGGACCCTTTTCCACACAGCCTCCACCCCGTCCGGTCTGTGGCGGCAGAGAAGCAGACGCCCGCAAGCGGTCCATCCGCTATCGACCCGTTGTCGCCGTCAGATGGTGTCGCAGCCCATCCCCGAAAGCGGACGCAGGTTTTCTCAATTGGTCTCATGGTAGAGGAGTGATAGCAGCGCCGCCAATCGACTTGCCTCCTCCTCGGTAAGCTTGCCGCCGACATGGCGCTGCATGGCTGGCCCGTAGATCCCCCACATCCGCCCCTGCATGGCCCGGCCTTCGTCCGTCAGCATGATCCAGCGGCCGCGCCCATCATCCATGAAGGCCTCCCGCCGCACCAGGCCTGCGGCCACCATCCGGTCGAGAAGGCGCGACAGGTTGTGCTGCGCCAAAAGGGTCCGCTGCTCGATCTCGTAGGGCCTGAGTCGTCCCCCCTCCGTGCGCTTCAACTCCAACAACACGTCGTACCAGCCGAGCGGTGGCAGACCGGCCGCCTTCAGTTCCCCTTCGATCGCGGCCAGGACAATTCTTTGCGCGCGCATCAGGCGCACCCAAGCAGTCGTCGTGGTGTCCGATGGCATGATGGCGGCGAGCTGCGTTTCCGAGGTCATAGATGCATCTGCATCCAGATTGACGCGGAATGCAAGCAACAATATAGATGCATCTGCATTTAGATGGAGACTCCATGCCATGGTGCAGGAACGCTTTGCCTCGTCCGCCGTCGCGCTTCTGCGCATCACTCTGGGCGCAATGTATCTCGCCCACAGCGTCATCCTGAAGTTCTTCACATTCGGTCTGCCGGGAACGGCCGCCTACTTCGTCTCGATAGGCCTGCCCGGCTGGCTCGCCTACGCAACATTTGCGGCCGAGGCCATCGGCGGAGCGATGCTCGTCCTCGGCATCCAGGCCCGCTGGGTCGCGCTTGCCCTGACCCCGGCACTCCTTGGCGCCATCATCTGGGCTCACGCGGCCAACGGTTGGGTGTTCACGGCGCCCGGAGGCGGCTGGGAGTATCCCGCCTATCTGCTCGTGCTGTCGGTTGCCCAGTTTCTCCTCGGCGATGGTCGCTACGCGCTACGACCTTCCCGCGCCCTCTAAAAACCTCCGAAGCAAGGATTGTCATGACTCACGCGAAGCTCACGCTCGTCAGCCATCATCTCTGCCCCTACGTGCAGCGGGCGGCCATCACGCTTGCAGAGAAGGGCATCCCTTTCGAGCGTCGCACCATCGACCTTGCCGCCAAGCCCGACTGGTTCCTGGCGATCTCACCGCTCGGTAAGGTTCCGCTGCTTCTGATCAAGCGCGAGGATGGGACACAGGCGGTACTCTTCGAGAGCGCGGTGATCTGCGAATATCTCGAAGACACGCTGCCGGACGTCCCCCTTCACCCCATCGATCCACTGACAAGGGCGCAGCATCGCGGCTGGATTGAGTTCGGCTCGTCGATCCTGTCCGACCTCTGGGGCTTCGAGACGGCAAAGGACGCGGAAAGCTTCGAAGCCAAGGGCCGCGCCCTGGCCATGAAATTCGCGCGTGTCGAGGCCGAGTTGGGCGACGGTCCGTACTTCACGGGCGAGCGTTTCAGCCTGGTCGATGCGACTTACGCACCGATTTTCCGCTACTTCGATGTCTTCGACACGATCACGCGGACAGGCCTCCTCGACGCGTTCGCGAACGTCATGCGGTGGAGAGCCGCCTTGGCGGTGCGGCCGAGTGTTCGGCGAGCCGTAGCGCCAGACTACGCGGATCGACTGCGGGCATTCCTACAAGACCACGACGCTTGGCTCTTGAAGCGCCGGATGTGAACTCAACCGAGCGGCGTCTCATCAAGATGCGCGCTCCTAGTCGATGCAACCCAAAATCTTAATCGCGCTTCATTCCGCTTGGCCGTGGGCTGCTATCGACCTGTCTCGGCCCCGAAGCCGACCGTCGCCTTTCCACCCCGTCCGGTCTCCGGCGGCCTAGAAAGCAGACGCCCGCAAGCGGTCCATCCGCTTTCGACCCTCTGCGGAAGTCCGAAGTACTTCCTTGGATGCCCGGAAGCCGCCACTCGGTTGCAAGGAATGCATTCAGGCCATACGTTGGAGGCGAACCGCAGAGGGAGTGCAGCCGTGAACAACAGGATGAGCAACGCGATCCGCCTTGTCTCGACACCTGCCATGGTTGCCCATGTCCGCCTTCCTCACGCTCGACTCCGTTTCCGCCCGGACGCCTGACCGCCCGCTCTTCCGAAATCTGACCTTCGCGGTCGGAACGGAACGCGTCGGGCTCGTCGGACGCAACGGGTCTGGCAAATCCACCCTTCTCCGCATGGTTGCAGGTTCCATCGATCCGTCGTCCGGCACTGTTCGGCGAACGGGTAGAATCGGTGCTCTCCAGCAGGACATGCCGGGAGGGTGGACACTCACCGAAGCGCTCGGCGTTTCGAATGGTCTGGGGATACTGGAACGCATTCTGGCGGGGGACAGCACGGCTGGCGATCTCGATGCTGCCGACTGGAGCCTGGAAAGCCGTATCGGCAACGCCCTCGCCCAAGTCGGACTTCCCGAACTGCCGCTGGATCGGCGCCTCCACACCCTGTCGGGCGGCGAGCGGACGCGTGTCGGCATGGCCCGCCTCGTCATCGAAGCGCCGGATCTTCTGCTTTTGGACGAGCCGACGAACAATCTCGACGCCGCCGGTCGCGCTGCAATTCGATCCCTGGTGCGGGATTGGCGCGGGGGCGTCCTGGTCGCCAGTCACGATCGGGAGCTTCTGGAAGACGTCGACCGTATTCTGGAGCTGACAGCGATCGGAGCCCGCTCTTTCGGCGGGGGCTGGTCAGCCTTCGTCGCCGCCCGTGACGAGGATCGACGCCGCGCCAGCGCCGAGCTGGAGCGTGCCAATGCGGGCGTTCGCGCGGTGCGGCAGGCCGCGCAGGCGCAGCGCGAGGCGAAGGAGCGACGCGACAAGGCGGGACGCGCCTTTGCGGCCAGAGGGTCCGAGCCGAAGATCCTTCTGGATGCGCGGTCCGAGCGAGCAGAGAACAGCGGCGGGAAGGCACGGGCGATCAACGATAGACGCATGGGCGCTGCCTTGGCGGAAGCGGACAGGGCTCGTTCGCGCATGGAAGTCCTGACGCCGCTAACGATCGCGTTGCCCCCGAGCGGCATGCCGTCCGGCGCGAACGTCATTGGCATGGAGGGCGTCGTGGCCGAGGCGGGCGATCGGCGCCTCGGCCCATGGACCCTACGCATTGATGGGCCGGAGCGGATCGCCCTGAGGGGAGCAAACGGGGCCGGCAAGACCACCCTCCTGCGGATCGCCGCCGGTCTGCTCACGCCCGTCGCCGGAAGGGTGCGGCGCGCTGAGGGACGCATCGTCATGCTCGACCAGCATGTCGGGATTCTCGATCCCGAGCGGAGCATTCTGGACAACATTCGCCGACTGCATCCCGATGCCGGCGACGAGGAGGCGTATGCGCTTTGCGCGCGGTTCGCCTTTCGCAACCGGGACGCGAACCGTCTCGTCGGCACGCTCTCCGGCGGCGAGCGCCTGCGGGCAGGCTTGGCGGCGGCTCTTTCAGGCTCTGCGCCACCCTGGCTCGTCATCCTAGACGAACCCACCAACCATCTCGACATCGAGGCGGTCGAAGTCCTAGAAGGCGCCTTGCAACGCTTCGACGGTGCGCTTCTCGTCGTCAGCCACGATCCATCCTTCGTCGAGCGGGTCGGGTTCGATCGGGTCTTCGAGGTTTGACGTTCCGGCGATCGAAGACAGCTTTTGCCAAACCCCACCTTGAAGCGGTCAGTCAGCAAACCACCCGGTCGAGCCAATCGGCTCCGAGGAAGCGGACGCTTGGATGCAGCCCATCCGCTATCGACCCTTTAACGACCCTCCGGGGTTTTGGGATCTTCGCCGAAAGCGGTCATCTGAGCGTACGGAAAGCGTCCCGTTTCTCCATCGTCGCTTGACCATTTTGAGAAAAATCATTTGGGAACAGATTCTGGGAAAAGCAGCTCCAGTTCCGGCCCACGTTGCGGTTCGGGGCCGACGTTCTCGTTGGCTGTTCCCAATCGAGAGATAGGAAGAGCTATGCCAAAACACCCGATCACTCGGCCTCTAGCAGAGCGTGCGGAGGTCCCTCAATCGTCAACGCCTCAGCTACGGCGGGGCGTTCCGCCATTTTCTCGAAAAAGCCCGCAAGGCTCGGCCATGCCGTAAGGTCGATGCCTAATCTCTGCGCCCATGTCAGCATGGTGAAGAGGTAGGCGTCGGGTGCGGTGACGTTCTCCCCAGCCATATAGGCGCGTCCCTCGAGTTGCCGATCCACCCAAGCGAGGCGGGGAGATACCTGGATGCGGGTCTGCTCCTGCCCAAACTTGGTTTTGGACAAGAAATTTGCCGCGACGCCGCCATGGCGTTCCGGCGTGATGAAGTTCTTGTGAAGCTCCGTCGCAATGAAGTGAAGCCATTCCAGCGCATGGTAGCGGGCGCTTGTCCCCTCTCGCGGAAGAAGATTCCGGTCGGGAACCTGATCGGCAATCCATTGCAGGATAATCGCGCATTCCGTGAGCATATCGCCATCGTCGAGCAGAAGCGCTGGTACATACCCCTTGCCGTTGACCTGCCGATAATCGCCGTGCGCATAGCGATGGGTCGAAAGGTCGACCCGTTCGAGAGCGAACGGCAATCCGGCCTCCCGAAGCAGGATGTGCGGCGCCTGCGAACTGGCGCCAGCCGCGTAGAACAGGATCATCGGTCGTCTCCTTGCCGAGCATGAGGTTGCTAGCAGGCGATGAGCGGGACAAAAATGCGCAACCTCGAGAGTGAAGCGTGCAGGATTGCAACCATGTTCGACTGGCAAGACATGCGGTACTTCCTTGCCGCAGCAAAGGCAGGTTCGTTGACGAAGGCTGCCATCGAACTCGGCGTCGATCATGCGACGGTCGGCCGGCGGGTCGCCAGATTAGAGGCGGCGATCGGCGTAAAGCTCCTTCATCGCTTGCCGCGCTCCACGCAGCTCACCGAGCAGGGTGGCGCTCTGGTCAACGCCGCGGCCGCGATGGAGGAGAGCGCCGAAGCAACCGTCCGCCATCTGCGGGGCCAGGTGAATGGGCTGAGCGGCCAAGTGACCGTGAGCGCGCTGCCGGCGCTCGCCGCCTTCATCATCGCGCCGGATCTGCCGGTGCTGCTCGGCGCGCATCCCGGCCTCCGGCTGATCCTCTCCGCGACATCGACCGTCACGTCGCTCGAACGGGGTGAAGCGGATATCGCGATCGGGTTCGTCCGACCTGCCATGGCGGGTCGTATTGTCCGAAGGGTCGGTCATCTACGCTTCGGACTTTATGGTGCACCGGTGTTAGCCGCGCGCGCGTCGGAAGACTGGCAGTTCATCGGCTTTGAGGAGTCGCTGGGCGGGATCGTTCAACAACAGTGGCTGGATGGCTTCGTGACGGGGCGCCCCTTCGTTCTGCGCACGAACGACGTGACGACGCAGGTGCAGGCCGCACGCGCCGGATTAGGCGCGGCGTTGTTGCCCAGCATTCTTGGGGATGCCGAAAAGGAACTGATCCGGCTGGATGCCGCCCCACCGTCACGTCCGTTATGGATGTCGGTTCATGCAGATGTGCGCCGCTCCCCCGTCGTCAGGGCCGTCATGGATCATCTGGTGCGAACATTTGCCGAATGACGGGTCCGCATCCCGAAGAACCAACGCCCCTTCCATGTCGCACTCCGATCCCAAGGCAATGACCGTTTCGTCCCACATCACGCCATTCGGGACGGCTGGGGCCGCCCCGTTATTCGATCCCTTTGGGAAAGCCGCCGTTCGCTTAAGCGCGTGCCGCGTCCCCTCGCAGCATATGTCGTAGCGCACATCGTTCACAGAGATCGGCGTCTTGTCGACGATCATTCGGCAGAGATGCGCTGCTTCAGTCCACCATAGGCAGCGAGTGCACCCACGATGATGGCTGGCACCAGCTAAACGCCCCAAGCCTCCCAGGCATATGATTCACTGTCTGCCATGCCGAAACCGGCGAGTGTGCTCGCTGTTGCCCACGCCGCAGCAACGGACGCGACGTTCCTCCGGACAGGATCGGCGAAAACACGGCACATCAACGCCCAGCGCCAGAGCAGGGCGACGAACACGATCGCGATCGCACCACCGATGATTGATCCGAAGCTGAACGCATATGGATGAATGATAACACCTCGCTTGAAGGAACGCGATCTACGATGTTTCGGCGATTGGATCATTCCCGAATTTCGATCGCTTGTGGGAAAGCTCACGGCGCTCCACGAACGGCAGCTTTCTTCCAGTCCACCCACTAAGCGGACCGGAAGCTTTCTACCCAACTCAGCCATTATGCGGGCGCCTGAATCGGTGATCGAGCGGGCGCTTTACCGCTATGGATGTGCAGCGGATCCTTCCAGGCCAACTTCGGGTTCATCCTGTCCTCTCACCTCGTCCCGCGCTCGCTGGATGGTTTGCCGGCTGACGCCATAGTCGCGCGAGAGCTTCGACACCGAAGCCCCCTCCCTCAGCTTCTCGCGGACCACATGTTTCTGCGCGTCCGTCAGGCTGCGCGGACGGCCTAGAACCTTGCCCGGGTCTGTTGCGAATAGCCATTGTGGATGCAAGCCTCGGTGCTCAAGGCGGCTACAGTCGGGGGCGTGAGGCATGAGTTTGGCGTTTAAAGGCCGGCATTTCGCGCCCGACATCATCTTGCTCTGTATGCGCTGGTACTGCCGTTATGCGTTGAGCTACCGCGACCTCGAGGAGATAATGGCCGAGCGCCATCTGTCGGTGGATCACACGACGATCTATCGCTGGGTCCAGCATTATGCGCCCGAGCTCGACCGACGCGTCCAGTGGTGCAAGCCCCTACAGACCAAGACCTGGTACGTCGACGAGACCTATGTGAAGGTCCGGGGCGAGTGGATGTATCTCTACCGCGCGATCGGCGACGGCGGCGAGACGCTGGACTTCTATCTCTCGCAAACCCGCACGACGAAAGCGGCCAAACAGTTTCTCAGCAAGGCTTTGAACCGCTCGCCGCACCATCGGCCTTCTGTCATCTCGACCGACAAGAACCGCGCCTACAATGAGGCGATCGCCTCGCTGCGCAAGGAAGGACGCCTGCCACCAACTTGCCAGCATCGGCAGGTGAAATTCTTGAACAATCGCCTCGAGTCAGACCACGGGAAGCTGAAGCAGCGGATCCGCCCGGTGCGAGGGTTCAAGTCGCGCAAGACGGCGCACAACGCGATCCGAGGGTTCGAGGTGATGCGCATGTTCCGCAAGGGCCAGTTCCGCTCGATGGTCGACAGCTTGGCTGGCGGATCGGAAGCCCGGTACATCGGAAGGCTGTTTCAGGTCTTCATCGCCTGAGAAAAGAACAGAACGGGATCATTGCGTCCCATTCCGCTATTCGCAACAGACCCGGCAAGCTCGCTACGGCTCTTGAACCGATCGTACCACTGGCACGGTCAGGACGCGCAACAGATCGAGCTGCCTCGCTCATTCCGATCCCATCATGGGAGGGCCTACCCGGGTCGATCCCGAAGAGAAGCATGATCCGCAAGGGATCACGCATCAGCCAGGACGAGACATCAGCTCGGAGCGCTTGACCTCAACACGCCGAATAGAGAAGAGCCGATCCTTTGGGAACTGTGGGCCGACGGCTTCGGTCGCGCTGTCGACCTCAAGCCCTCAAGCTGGGCTGCGATCGATACGAGCGGCGACGAGGAGGCTCGGGTCGCTCTCGCCGGGCTGCTCCAACTCGTCGCCATCGCCCGCGACGAAGGCACCCTGTCGAGCGAAGCCATCCACGCCTTCGACGACACCGCGCCCGATCTCATCCCGCGCTGGGTTCTCGCCCTCAATACATGGCGCGTCGCCAACGCCACTGGCGATCCCGCGCCGGTGCCAAGCTTCGGCGAAGTCGGTCGCAACGACCCGTGCCCCTGCGGATCGGGCAAAAAATACAAGAAATGCTGCGGCCTCAACTGACCGAACCGCTCACCGGACGGTTACGCCAAGATTTAGCCTGCCGGATGATGTTCCTGCAAGCCACCACAAATTTCACTTATATACGTGGCTTTTGAACGGGCTATAGCTCTATACAAGTCAACAGTTCCTGCGGCATGGGGACCGATGGATCGAGAAACTAACATCGTTGGAGCGTTGTCTTTGGTTCTCAGCGATGAGATCAAAAGATGCGTGAACCAAGTCGTAGGTGCATCAGGCGAAACCGCTGCTGCGGTTATTATGCTCGGTGCCAATCCCAATCTAACGGCAGGGGCAGTAGCGCAAGCTCTCGCCATCACCCCAAGCGGGGTCGCGCGACTAATTGATCGCTTAGAAGCGGACGGTATCGTTATTCGGAAAAGTGGTTCGGATCAACGGGTTGTCGTAATGGAACTGACGCAGGAAGGGCATCGTCTTCGATCTGCAGCATTAGAAGCGCGTGCTATTGTTTTAAGGAAATGCTTGGTCGGCATAAGCGCGGACGAAATCAAGGCGATAGCGCCGATCCTCGACAAGATGATCCAGAACCTTCTTCCTGATCGCGCAAGCTGCAATCGGTTCTGCCGTATGTGTGACGAGGAGGCCTGCGAACCGCATTGCCCAGTCGAAGAGCACCACCCGCTTGTAAGCCTGATGATCGAATAACCGAGCAATCAAGACATTAGGGGGCTACATATGTAGGCGGATTCCGCATCAGTCTACGGGCTATGACGCCGCCACTTTTTTATTTGTTTGAGTCAAACAATTTTGCAGATCAGCCATTTCGGGTCTCAGGCTGGAGCATCTCGCTCGCGGTCACCACAGGCCGGACGGAGGTTTGCAATGCCATGCCCATTCTCAGCGACTGCGCAAAAAACTCTCCTGCCCTCAAACATCGAACACTTGAAGCAATGGCTGCGTAGGGACATCCCCTGTGTACCGGGCAAGAGAGAGTTCTCTTCAGGCCGATACTTCATTGCCGAAATCGAAGACGCACAGTCCATGGTCAACGCATTTGATCAATTCGTAATTGCTCTGAACCGACGCGAGACTGTCGCCGGGTTGTTCGTTATTTCCGAACGTGTAGCACTGGGCCGGACCGCCACAGCTTCAGATCAGTTTGTCCAATGTGCCGGACTGATGAAAGGTATCACCAACATGCATCCTGATGCTCTCGCCGATGGAGGGCGGCTGAGCAAGACGATCGAACTCATATGCCCTGTAACCGGCGTCAGTAGGGAGTTCGACGATTTCGACGCCGTAGCCTTCGTGCCCCGGTCCCTGGACAAGGATGACGCACTCTACGATCCCATGATGGGTGCGCCTGTTCCCTGTATCAATTTCAGCTCGGACATCTACGCGTTCGCGATGTTCACTCGCGACGTTGCGCTGCGCTTGAAGAAGGCGGAGGTGATGGAACTAAACGAACCAGAACGGGATGAGGTCTTTGCTTACGCTGCCCGGCAGTGGCAACTCTTTGCCCGGACGACGATCCGTAATTATATGTCCATCACCAATCTGTCCAAATGCCCAGTTTCATTGGTGAATGACGAAAGCGTCTGGTTTGCCAACCACCAAGATCCTGCCTTCGCTGAGAAGAGAAAGCAGCAATACGCGCATGATATGCCGATCCGCTATGCGCCGCGTATCGTTTCAGCTTGGAAGGACTTCTTCAAGACGGGCCATTTTGTGCATCAGTCTGTCGAGACGATCACCCCGTTCGGGCTTTCGGCCATCACAGAGATCCAACAGGGGATGCAACTATGAGCACGCTCGAAGTCCAAGCAATAAGTGGGCGTCATGAAAACCATTTGGGCATCGCCTTTATCAACGCCGGCTCGCTGATGGCGCAAATCGTTCAGATCGCTGGGTTTCCAACTCTCCTTGCGCTTGTACTGGCACGTCTTGGTTACCCCTCGTGGCTAATCGGAGCCGTCATCGCATCGCAGTGGTTCGCGGTCCTTGTTCTTGCGCCATTCGTCCCTCGGCTAATCCAACGTTTCGGCCTCCGTTGGTCAGCGCAGGCAGGCACAACGTTGTCGATCGTGGCCATACTTTTCATTCTGATCCCCGGCTCGCTTGTCGTCACAACCCTCTCAGCCCTGCTCATGGGCGCTGGCCTGACCATTCGCTGGGTTGTGTGCGATACATGGATTGTACGGGCAGCGCGAGAGAATGAGCGGGGACGTGCGATCGGCATCCATGAGACTTTGATGGGTCTCGGTCTAGCACTCGGACCCCTGGCGACAATGGCGACCCAGAACTATGAAACTGCTGCGATAGCGATCTACGGCATCCTGCTCCTCGTCGCGGTAGGATGCTTCGTCCAAGGGCCGAATGTCGATGAGGCAGACGGTCAAGACGAAGACATGCGCTCAAGCGTGCCACACGTTCTCTGGCTGATGCCGCTCGCGCTACTCGCCGCTCTAGCAGCAGGATACATCGAGACCGCCATGGTGTCCTTGATGCCGCTTTATCTCCTTGGTTTCCACTATCCCGAAGCGAGTGCGCTCACGATGCTTAGCGTGTTCGGTTTTGGCGGCACCTTGCTCCAAGTTCCGCTGGGCTGGATTGCGGATCGCTGGGGGTTCAGGTCTGCCCAACTCCTATGTGTCGGAACGATCATTGTGGGTGGTCTCTTGATCGTTTTGTCGATCGGGTCGCCTTGGCATCTGGGGTGCATCCTGTTTGTTTGGGGTGGCTGCGTCGGCGGTCTCAACACGCTGGCTGTAATTGAGGCAGGCTCGACGCTTCGACCGGCAATGGCGGGTACGGGCATGGCTCTCATTGCATCGAGCTATACGCTAGGTGGTGTCCTAGGCCCGATTGTGTCAGGCTCAGTGCTGAACCTGCTAGAAGGGCATGGAGCGATAGTAATCATCATATGCCTAGTGTCGATCTACGGTTTGGTGCTTTGCGCTTCCCCACGACCTCCAATCACCTCCGCGCAAGACTGAATTTGGATCGCTTTAATCGGGTCTGTTGCGAATAGCGATTGAGGATGCGAGCCTCCGGGCTGAAGGCGGCTACAGTCGGGGGCGTGAGGCATGAGTTTGGCGTTCAAAGGCCGGCACTTCGCACCCGACATCATCCTGCTCTGTATGCGCTGGTACTGTCGTTACGCGCTGAGCTACCGTGACCTTGAGGAGATGATGGCTGAGCGTCATCTGTCGGTGGATCACACGACAATCTATCGCTGGGTCCAGCACTACGCGCCCGAGCTCGACCGACGCGTCCGGTGGTGTAAACCCCTGCAGACCAAGACATGGTACGTCGACGAGACTTACGTGAAGGTCCGAGGTGAATGGATGTATCTGTACCGGGCGATCGGCGATGGTGGCGAGACGCTCGACTTCTATCATTCGCAAACCCGCACGACGAAAGCGGCGAAGCAGTTCCTGAGCAAGGCTTTGAACCGTTCGCCGCACCATCGGCCCTCAGTCATCTCGACCGACAAGAACCGGGCCTACAACGATGCGATCGCCTCGCTGCGCAAAGAAGGTCGCCTTCCTCCGACCTGCCAGCATCGGCAGGTGAAATTCCTCAATAACAGGCTGGAGTCCGACCACGGGAAGCTCAAGCAGCGGATCCGACCGGTGCGAGGGTTCAAGTCGCGGAAGACGGCTCACAATGCCATTCGCGGGTTCGAGGTGATGCGGATGTTCCGCAAAGGGCAGTTTCGTTCAATGGTCGACAGTCTCGCTGGCGGATCGGAGGCTCGATATATCGGAAGGCTGTTTCAGGTCTTCATCGCCTGAAAGTGGAACAGAACGGGATCAACGCGTCCCATTCTGCTATTCGCAACAGACCCCGTCCGGGCCGAGGTGGTCCGGTGGGGGGAGATGAACGAGAACTGGCTTGTCGGCGTACTGGCATCCGGGGAAGCCGAGGACGCGGATCGTCTGCGGCCACGCGCCAGGGCGATCTTCGCGGCGGTCTCAGGTGCTCAGATGATTGCGCACGGGCGCAACGAGATCGCGGCCTACGACGATGTCATTGCGGCCTACCGAGGCAGCAGCCTTCTTCCGTGATTGTATCGGGCGAAAGTCGGCGACGCATCGGCATGCCAGCGAGGACTACGTCCGGTTCTTGAGCCCAACGCCTCCGAAGCGGACCGGAAGCTTTCCACCCAACCGAGCCGTTCGACAACATGGAAGCGGACGCTCGGAAGCGGTCCATCCGCTTCCGACCCTTGTCAGTCCTTCACGCGCCGTAAGCGATGCTCTGAATGCGGTCATTGATCCAGCACCTTGGCAGGCTGCGGTGCGCTGAACTGGTCCCGGTAGGATTGCGGGCTCACGCCCGAGCGCCGCCGGAAATGATGCCGCAGCGTATCGGCAGACCCCATGCCGACGGCGGCTGCGATCTCATCGATGCTGTGCCTGCGTTCAACGAGCAGGCGTTTGGCCTGCTCCACCCGCTCGGCAATGAGCCATTCGCCCGGCGGCGAACCTGTCGCCTCGGTGAAGCGCCGTACGAACGTGCGTAGGCTCATATGGCACTCGGACGCCATGCGCGTCAGCATCCAGGATGCACCGAGATCGGCCCGCATCC